>DATGDX010000396.1:0-1555 GCA_035310665.1 Mycobacteriales bacterium
CCGAGGCGTGCAGCCCCGCCTTGTGCGCGAACGCGCTCATGCCGGTGTACGGCGCGTGCGCGTCGGGCGCGATGTTCGCGACTTCCGCGATCGCGTGCGACACCCGCACGAGCTCGCGCAACCGGCCCTCCGGAAGCGCGCTCCGGTCCATCTTCAGCTCGAGGTTGGCGACGATCGCGTTCAGGTCGGCGTTGCCGCAGCGTTCGCCGTACCCGTTCGCGCACCCCTGCACGTGCGTCGCGCCCGCGTTCACCGCGGCCAGCGAGTTCGCGACCGCGCAGGCGGTGTCGTTGTGCGCGTGGATCCCGGTCCGCATCCCGCGCGAGACCACCTCGTGCACGACGTCGGCGACCTGCCAGGGCAGCATGCCGCCGTTCGTGTCGCAGAGCGCGACGACGTCCGCACCCGCCTCGGCGGCGGCGAGCAGGACCTCCACGGCGTACGCCGGATCGACCCGGTGGCCGTCGAAGAAGTGCTCGGCGTCGAGGAACACCCGCTGTCCCTCGGCGCGCAGGTGCGCGACCGTGTCGCGGACCATCGCCAGGTTCTCCGGCAGCGTCGTGCGCAGCGCGTCGGTGACGTGCCGCACGTGCGACTTCGCGACCAGCGTGACCACCGGCGCGCCCGACTCCCGCAACTGCGCCACCTGCGGGTCGTCCGCCGCCGCCACCCCCGGGCGGCGGGTGGCACCGAACGCGGCGAGCGTCGCGGCGCGCAGCGGCAGCTCGGCGCGCGCCCGGCGGAAGAACTCGGCGTCCTTGGGATTCGCGCCCGGCCAGCCGCCCTCGATGAACCCGACGCCGAGGTCGTCGAGATGCCGCGCGATGGTCAGCTTGTCGGCGACCGAGAGCGCCATCCCCTCACGCTGCGCGCCGTCTCGCAGCGTGGTGTCGTAGATGTGGAACCGATCGGGATCGGAGCTGTCGTCGAGGCGCACGGTCCCTCCACACGAAAAAGACCTCCCGCGGGTGCGAGAGGTCGCGCGACCGGAACGGCCCGGTCGCGCTAGTCGATAATGCCGCGGCAGGTCATCGCGGCCCATTATGCCAGCCACGCCTGGGTGGGGGCGGGCGCGGGAGCGGCCGACGCGCCGGGGGTGTTCGCGGCCGGCGGGTGGGCAGCGCGACTTGTCTGATCGAGTTGCTGAAGGAACCGGGGCAAAACGGGCGTCCCGAGGTGCCGTTGATCAGGTTTGCTGATCGAGTTGCCCCCGGAACGGGGCGGGGCGGGGGCCGGGCCGGGGCGAGCGGGCCCGCCGTCAGTCGGCGACGGGCTCGACCCAGTCCTTGTACCGGTCCAGCTCGCCGTGCGCCGCCTGCTTGTAGAGCCTCATCAGCTCCCGTGTCACCGGCCCCGGCACGCCCGCGCCGATCCGCCGGTCGTCGATCGAGGCGATCGGCACGACCTCGGCGGCCGTCCCGGTGAAGAACGCCTCGTCGGCGAGGTAGAGGTCGGAGCGGACGAGGGAGCGCTCCACCACGTCGTACCCCTGGTCCCGCGCGATCGTCATGACCGAGTCGCGGGTCACCCCCGGCAGGACCCCGTCGACGAGCGG
>DATGDX010000397.1:0-3636 GCA_035310665.1 Mycobacteriales bacterium
AGCCCGTCGGGCGCCGCCCGCTCGCCTTCTCGACCAGGTCGATGCACCGGTCGAGGACGGCCTCCTCCTGGGCGCGGGACATCGCGATCGGGTTCTCGTGCGAGTAGCCGTGCACCCCGACCTCGTGGCCGGCGTCGACGAGCCTGGTCCGGCTGCCGTTCGTCGGCGTGCTCGGTGCGCAGTACCAGGGCGGGGTGCCGATCGGTGCGACCGCCCGCGCCCGGGCCCCGTTCGTCGGCGGCCCCGTGACCGGCCGCGTCCTCGCGTACCCTGGCCGGGTGGCGCTCGACCCCACCGAGGACGTCAAGGACCTGGACTCGACGCTGGCCAGCATCGAGAGCGTCCTCGACCTCGACGCGCTGCGCCGCGGGATCGCGGACCTCGAACGGGAGGCCGCGGAACCCGACCTGTGGACCGACCCGGAGCGCGCCCAGAAGGTCACCAGCCGGCTGTCCGCGATGCAGAACGAGCTGGCCCGGGTCAGCGGGCTGCGCCGCCGGCTCGACGACGCCGCGGTGCTCTTCGAGCTCGCCGAGGCGGAGGGCGACGCCGCCGCGCGGGCGGAGGCCGAGGCGGAGCTCGCCGCGCTGCGCCCCGCGATCGGCGAGCTCGAGGTGCGCACGCTGCTGTCGGGGGAGTACGACGCGCGCGAGGCGCTGGTCACCATCAACGCGCAGGCGGGCGGGGTCGACGCGGCCGACTGGGCGCAGATGCTGCTGCGCATGTACCTGCGCTGGGCCGAGCGGCACGGCTACCGCACTGAGGTCTACGACACGTCGTACGCCGAGGAAGCGGGGATCAAGTCGGCGACGTTCGCGGTCAAGGCGCCGTACGCCTACGGGACGCTCAGCGGCGAGCACGGCGTGCACCGGCTCGTGCGGATCAGCCCGTTCGACAACCAGGCACGGCGGCAGACCTCGTTCGCCGGCGTGGACGTGACCCCGGTCGTGGAGGCCACCGACTCGATCGACGTCGACGAGAGCGAGCTGCGGATCGACGTCTACCGCTCGTCGGGTCCCGGCGGGCAAGGGGTCAACACCACCGACTCCGCCGTCCGCATCACCCACCTGCCCACCGGCATCGTCGTCTCCTGCCAGAACGAGCGCTCCCAGCTGCAGAACCGGGCGACCGCGATGGCCGTGCTCATGGCCAAGCTGCTCGAGCGGCGACGCCAGGAGGAGGCGGCGGCGATGGCGGCGATCCGCGGCGAGGCGACGACGAGCTGGGGCAACCAGATCCGCAACTACGTGCTGCACCCGTACCAGCTCGTGAAGGACCTGCGCTCGGGGACCGAGACGGGCAACGTGCAGGCGGTCCTCGACGGGGACATCGACGCCTTCATCGAGGCGGGGATCCGGTGGCGGCGGCAGCAGGAGACGCCGGTCGGCGCGTGACACCCCCCGGAGGTCGCCGCGCCGGGGCGGCTCGGCGTACTAGCCTTGGCGTGGTTCCCGTCGGGGCGGACCGTGACCATCGTCAGGCGTGCCGTCCGACGTCCCTGGTGCTCAGGACAACTCGGGTGATCCGGTTCGACAACGTCACGAAGGGCTACCGCAAGACGACGCGTCCGGCGCTGGCCGACGTCACCGTGGAGATCGACAAGGGCGAGTTCGTGTTTCTCGTCGGCGCCTCCGGGTCGGGGAAGTCGACGTTTCTCCGTCTCGTGCTCAAGGAGGACAAGCCGACCGCGGGGCGGATCACCGTCGCCGGCCGTGACCTGTCCCGGCTGTCGTCGTGGCGCGTGCCGGGGCTGCGGCGCCAGATCGGCACGGTGTTCCAGGACTTCCGGCTGCTGCCGAACAAGACGGTCCGGGAGAACGTCGCGTTCGCCCTCGAGGTGATCGGCAAGCCGCGGCACGTGATCGACCGCGCGGTCCCCGAGGCGCTCGACCTCGTCGGCCTCGCGGGCAAGGAGGATCGGCGTCCCGACGAGCTCTCCGGCGGCGAGCAGCAGCGCGTGGCGATCGCCCGGGCCTACGTCAACCGCCCGATGATCCTGATCGCGGACGAGCCGACGGGCAACCTCGACCCGACGACCAGCATCGGAATCATGAAGCTGCTCGACCGGATCAACCGCACCGGCACGACCGTCATCATGGCGACGCACGACGCGGCGATCGTCGACTCCATGCGCAAGCGGGTGGTCGAGCTGGACGCCGGCCGGGTCGTGCGCGACCAGGCCCGCGGCGTTTACGGCTACTCGTCGTGACGTCCTCCCGACGCCGCCCCTAACGCCGCCCTGCCGAAGGACACCATGCGCGCTCGCTTCGTACTCTCCGAGATGGCCATCGGCCTGCGGCGGAACCTCACGATGACGGTCGCCGTCGTCGTCACCGTCGCGATCTCGCTCGCCCTCTTCGGGGCCGGCCTGCTCATCCGGACCCAGGTCGAGACGATGAAGGACTACTGGTACGACAGGGTCGAGGTGTCGATCTTCCTGTGCGGGCGGGGGAGCACGAGTCCCTCCTGTGCCGCCGGGCCGGTGACGCCGGAGCAGCGAGAGGAGATCAAGAACGAGCTGTACGCCATGCCCGCGGTGAAAACGGTCTTCTACGAGTCGCAGGACGACGCGTTCCGGCGGTTCAAGCAGCAGTTCAAGGACTCCCCGGACCTGGTGAAGAACGTCTCGGCCGAGGCGCTGCCGGAGTCCTACCGGGTGAAGCTCGCGGACCCGACGGCGTTCGAGGAGGTCGCCGGCGCGTTCCGCGGGCGGCCGGGCGTGGAGGACGTCATCGACCAGCGCCAACTGCTCGACCGCTTCTTCCGGGTGCTCAACCGGCTGCAGATGGCCGCCCTGATCACCGCGATCATCCAGGTGGTGGCCGCGGTCCTGCTCATCGGCAACACGATCCGGGTCGCCGCGTTCAGCCGCCGGCGGGAGACCGGGATCATGCGGCTGGTCGGCGCGTCGAACCTCTACATCCAGCTGCCGTTCCTGCTCGAGGGAGCGCTCGCGGGGCTCGTCGGCGCGCTGTTCGCGGTGGGGCTGCTGGTGCTGTTCAAGCACTTCCTCGTCGACGGCGTGCTCAAGCCCGCGTTCCGGTTCACGGCCTTCGTCGGATGGGACGCGGTGTGGGCGATCGTGCCCATCCTGCTGGTCACCGGGGTCGTCCTGTCGGCGCTGGCCTCGTTCATCACCCTCCGTCGCCACCTGCGTGTCTGACGTTCCGTAACCGCGCGGGTGCGGTACGAGGTCCATCGCGACACGCCGCCGAAAAGCCACGGCGTCGCGCGAATCCGCCGGTAGGGTGACGCCGCCGGTGGGCGGGGGCAGCGCCCACGGGTTGTCGCCTTGCTGCGTCTCCTCGCGACCCGGAGTGCCTCCGCATGCCTTTCCGCCGCACCGGCGTGGCGGGCCTTCGTGCGCCCCTCATGGCGGTGTCCGTGGTGTCTCTCGTGGTCGCGCTCGGTCTCGGCACCGGCCTGGCCGAGGGCGCGGCACGTACCGCGTCCCCGCCCGCTCCGCCCGACCCGGCCGGGCGCAAGTCCGCGGTCGACTCCGGCGTCCGCCGTGCCCACGACGACCTCGAGCAGTCCTCCGCCGCGTTGCGCCAGGCAGCGGCGGCCCTCGACGCCGTCGGCGCCCGGTTGCCGACCGCGCGGCAGGCCGCCGCCGAGGCTCGTGGCACGCTCGCC
>DATGDX010000398.1:0-1756 GCA_035310665.1 Mycobacteriales bacterium
GCGATCGCCGCGATCGCCGAGTTCTGCGACCGGGTCGCCCGCGGAGACCTCGAGGCCCGCGTGCCCCCACTGCCCGGCCCCGCCGACCTGCACCGGGTGCGTGCCGGGTTGAACCACCTCGCGGACCTCACGGACGCGTTCGTCCGCGAGGCAGGGGCGTCGCTGACGGCGGCGAGCGAGGGACGGTTCTTCCGGCGTTTCCTCCTCCAGGGCATGCCCGGGGCGTTCCGGACCGGCGCGCAAACGATCAACGCCGCGAACGACGCGATGGCCGCGTCACGTCGTCAGCTCGCGACCGCCGCGGCTGATCGGGCCGAGCTCGCGGACACGGTGCTCGAGGTCTCCCAGCAGGTCGCCGCGTCGTCGACGGAACTCAGCGCCTCGGCGCACAGTCTCGCCGGCTCGGCCCGCTCCGCCGTCAATGAGGCCTCGAACGCGCTCGACACGGTCCACTCGCTGGAACTCGCCTCGGGCGAGATCCAGCAGGCCGTGACGCTGATCAAGCAGGTGGCAGCGCAGACGCGGTTGCTTGCGCTCAATGCGACGATCGAGGCGGCGCGCGCCGGGGAGTCGGGCAGGGGCTTCGCGGTCGTCGCGGGCGAGGTCAAGTCCTTGGCGGACGCCACCAACGCCTCCTCGGACGAGATCGCGAGACAGGTCGCCGCGCCGCAGACCGCGACCGCGTCGGCGGTCGCCGCGATCAGCCGGATCTCGGACGTGATCGGCGACATGGACCGGCAGGTGGACGGGATCGCGGCCGCGGCGGGCGGCGGTGCCAGCGCGGAGGCGACCGGGCTGTCCCAGATGGCGGAGTCGCTGCGCACCGAGATCGCGAGGTTTCTCGCGACGCCGTAGCCGAGGCGGTACAACGGGCCGATGCGGACGACCGTCATCGACGTGACCACCGGGCGGGATGAGACGGTGCGCGACCTGACCGGGGAGTGCGAGCGGTTCGTCGGGCCGGCCGCCGACGGCGCCGACGGGGTGCTGCACGTCTTCGTCCCGCACGCGACCGCCGGGCTCGCCGTGCTCGAGCTGGGCAGCGGCTCCGAGGAGGACCTACTCAGGGTGCTGCGCCGGCTGCTGCCACCCGAGGAGCGGTGGCGGCACGCGCACGGCTCTCCCGGGCACGGACGCTCGCACGTGCTCCTGGCCGTGTGCCCGCCCTACGCGACGCTCCCCGTCCTCGGCGGCCGGCTGGCGCTCGGCACCTGGCAGCGGGTCGCGCTGGTCGACCTCAACGTCGACAACGTGGGGCGGCAGGTGCGGCTGAGCTTCCTCCCCGGCTGACGCCGCACGTGGTCACCCCCCGTCCGCGCCGTGACGCCCAATCGCGGACACTCGACGCATGACGCACGGCGGCCCTCCCACGTCCGGGTCGGCTCCCCCGTCGTCCCAGTCCCCGGCGTCGGGCAACGGGCAGCCGAGGCTGCAGCTGTCCCCGGCGCAGGTGCTGGCGAGCTCGGCGGCCGCTGTGTCCGCCGCCGTCGTCGCGTCGTTCTTCGGGGTGGCCGGGAGCCTCATCGGCGCGGCGGTCACCAGCGTCGTCGCCACCGTCGCCACCGCCCTCTACGCTCACTCGCTGCAGGTCACCAGACAGCGGGTGCGGCAGCGGCTTCCTCGCCCTTCCGCTGACGGCGCCCCGTCGGGTCCGGGCGTAGTGCGGACGGCGGTCGAGGAAGTGCGCCATCACGCCCGCCGGCTGCCGTGGCGGGCGATCGCGGTGGGCACGGTGACCGTTTTCCTGCTCGCGCTC
>DATGDX010000399.1:0-4828 GCA_035310665.1 Mycobacteriales bacterium
TCGAGGCGTCGGTGGTCGTCGACTGCACCGGCGACGGTGACGTCGCGATCGCGGCCGGCGCCGAGTACGACGTCGGCCGGCCCGAGGACGGGCTCACCCAGCCGGTGACGCTGATGTTCCGGCTGGTGGAGGTCGCCCGGCCGCGCTTCGCGGCGTACGTCCGCGACCACCCCGACCAGTGGCGCGGCGTGCACGGCCTGTGGGACCTCGTACGCGAGGCCACCGAGGCCGGCCAGCTGCAGCTGCCGCGGGAGGACGTGCTGCTGTTCGCCACCCCGCACGAGCGCGAGGTGAGCGTGAACAGCACCCGCGTCACCGGGGTGTGCGGCACCAGCGTGTGGGACCTCACCCGCGCCGAGGTCCTCGCCCGCCGCCAGCTGCAGCAGATCGCCGAGTTCCTGCGCGCGCGGGTGCCCGGCTTCGAGGACGCGTACGTCGCGCAGAGCGGGACGCAGGTGGGCGTGCGCGAGACCCGGCGGATCGTCGGGGACTACCGGCTGACGGCCGAGGACGTCCTGTCGGGCCGCGGGTTCGACGACGGCATCGCCCGCGGCGCCTACCCCGTCGACATCCACGACCTCCGGGGCAGCGGGACGACCCTGCGGCGGTTGCCGCCGGGAGCGGCGTACGACGTGCCGCTGCGCGCGCTCCTGCCCCGCGGTGTCGACCGCCTCCTCGTCGCGGGCCGCGCGATCTCCGGCACGCACGAGGCCCACTCGTCGTACCGCGTGATGCCGATCGCGATGGCGACCGGGCAGGCGGCGGGCGCGTGCGCGGCGCTCGCCGCGCGCACCGGAACCGTCCCCCGCGAGGTGCCGGCCGCCCAGGTGCAGCGCGTCCTCCGGGCGCAGGGGGCGTCGCTGCGCCCGGGCTGAGAGCGACCGCTCCGTTCGTCCCGCGTGGCCGCGGGCCGGGCGGACTTGCGGCCGGAGCCTCCGGCCGACGTGGCCCGGCTCGCGCGACGCGCGCTGCGCGCGGTGGTGCGCGCCGCTCGCGCCGAGCTGGCGCCGACGCTGACCGGACGGCTGCTCGAGCACCTCGGGCCGGTCCCCGCGGACACCGCCGTCGTCGAGGAATCGTGGCGGCCCTACGACCACGTCAACGTGCAGGCCGGGGCGGACGCCTGGCTCGCCGAGCCCGGCCGCTGCTGACCGGCGCGGGTCAGGACGAGCCGTGGGCGCCGCGTCCGGGGCAGGTGGCCCGGGTGAACGTCGCGTCCGGCCCGGACGGCGCGGTGCGCGCGTGCGTCGCCTGCGCGCTGTACCTCGTCCGCGACACCGACCCCGCGGGCGGCGCCGAGCGCCGCTCGGCGCTGCTGCTGCGCGGCGCGGAGCGGCACGGCATGCACGAGGGCGTCACGGTCCAGGTGGTCAGCACCGAGCCGGGCGCCGCGGGCGCGATCGCCGCCCGCATTCGGCAGCTCGCCCTCGAGCACAACGTGTTCCGCGGCCAGGTCCTGTCCTTCGGCGGGGAGATGTTCGACCCCGGCGAGTCGGTGCTGCGCTTCCACCGCCGCCCTCGGCTGGACCGGTCCGCGCTCGTGCTGCCCGCCGGCGTGCTGGAGACGATCGAGCGGCAGGTCGTCGGGGTCGGGCGGCACCGCGCCGCGCTGCTGGCCGGGGGTCAGCACCTCAAGCGCGGCCTGCAGCTCTACGGGCCGCCGGGCACCGGGAAGACCCACACGGTGCGGTACCTCCTGGCGAGCACCCCCGGCGTCACCACGGTGCAGCTCACCGGGGCCGCGCTCTCGCTGATCGCCGAGGCGTGCTCCGTCGCCCGCGCGCTCGCCCCCTCACTGATCATCGTCGAGGACGTCGACCTCATCGCCGAGGACCCGCGACGCCTTCCCCGGCACGCACCCGCTGCTGTTCCAGCTGCTCAACGAGATGGACGGGCTCGCCGAGGACGCCGACGTGGCCTTCGTGCTCACCACGAACCGCGCCGACCTGCTCGAGCCCGCGCTGGCCGCCCGCCCGGGACGCGTCGACCAGGCGGTCGAGCTGCCGCTGCCCGATGCCACCGCGCGCCGGGCGCTGCTCGCTCTCTACTGCGGCCGGCTGCAGGTCGACCCCGCCGACCTCGACCGGTTGGCCGCGGCCACCGAGGGGGTCACCGCGTCGTTCCTCAAGGAGCTGCTGCGCCGGGCCGCGGTGCTCGCCGCCCACGACGCGCCCGAGGCCGTGCCGGGACCGACCCCGGCACCCGTGCACCCGAGTCGGGCTCACCTCGATGCCGCGCTCGCCGAGCTGCAGGACACCAGTAACGCGATGACCCGTGTCCTGCTCGGTGCCGGTCCGACGACATTCGTCTGAATCCGCAAAGCAGCCACACAACGCCTTTTCCCCGCCATTCGCCACCGCCGCGGGACACGCGCCCATTTCGTAGTTCCGTAGTCCGGTCGATGTTGCGGCACCCGATATCATGACCGCGGCCGCACCCGAAAGTCGTCGTACTTCTGGTCGTATTCTCAGCCGAAGATGCGTGCCCTTCGGGAATGGCGCAGACCGGGCAGGCCCGGGAAACACCGTCCGTCCCGGGTCAATTCCCCTCGGCATTCACAGGGGGCAGTTGGGTGGTGGGCACCGGCGTGGCGGGCAGGCGGGCGACCCCGCGCAGGTGCGGCAGGCACCACGGCAACCCGGGCGCGAGCGGCCCGTCGACGAGCTCGGAGTCCTCGAAGCCGGCCGCCCGCACCAGCGCCCGGGTCGGCCGGTCGAGGTGGCAGCCGCCCGCCACCCGGCGCCACGCCGGGGTCAACCTGTCCTGCAGGCGCCCGAGCCGTGACCCCTCCGGGGCGCGCACGTGCTCGAGCAGGAGGAGGACGCCGCCCGGCCGCAGCACCCGGCGCGCCTCCGCGAGCGCGGCGGCCGGGTCGTCCACCGTGCACAGGACGAGCGCGAACAGCACCGCGTCGACGCTGCCCGCGGCCAGCGGCAGCCGCTCGCCCACGGCCCGGATCAGGTGGACCGGCACGCCCGGGTCGGCCGAGCGCGACGTGGCCGCGCGCAGCATCCTCGGCTCCGGGTCGACCGCGACCACGGACGTCACCGCCGGGGACACGTGATCCAGATCGTAGCCGGGACCGACGCCGACGACCAGCAACCGGCCGTCGGCGGCCGCCAGCACCTCCGACCGCCACCGACCCAACGTCGTGTGCTCGCCGAGCCCGGCGAGCAGCGTGTAGGCGCGGGCGAAGACCGGGTGGGAGACGTGCGCCATCGGCCCACGGTAAAAGGTCCCGCTCGCGCCCGCCCCCGGTCACCCCGTTGTCACGCTCCGGTCGATCCGCTGCGACACAACGGAGCCGTGCAGGTGGTTGCGCACCGGGGCGCCTCGGCGCTCGAGCCCGAGCACACGCTCGCGGCGTACGGCCGGGCGATCGAGGACGGCGCGCACGCGCTCGAGTGCGACGTCCGGCTCACCCGCGACGGTGTCCTCGTGTGCATGCACGACCGGCGAGTCGACCGCACGCTGGAGGGCAGCGGGCCGGTGAGCACGCTCGGCGTCGCCGAACTCACCGCCTGGGGGGCGCTGACCCTCGAGCGGCTGCTCGAGCTGGTCGTCGACTGCGGGCGGCCGGTCCAGCTCGCGGTGGAGACCAAGCACCCGACGCGGTACGGCGCGCTCGTCGAGCACACGCTCGTCGACCTGCTCGACCGCTTCGGACTCGGCCGGCCGGCGCACCCGCAGGAGGCGCAGGTGCGGGTGATGAGCTTCTCCCGGTCCGCGCTGCACCGCGTCCGGATGCTGGCACCCGGGTTGCCGACGGTGTACCTCATGCGCCGGCTGCCGTGGTGGCACCGCGACGGGTCGCTGCCCGCCGGCGTGCCGATCGCCGGGCCGTCGATCCAGCTGCTCCGTCGGCACCCCGGCTACGTGGCCCGGGCCCACGCGCACCGCCACCCGGTGCACGTGTGGACCGTCGACGACGATGCCGACGTCGATTTCGCGGTGCGCTGCGGGACCGATGCCGTGATCACCAACCGGCCGGCGGCGGTGGTCTCACGCGTCGCGGCGGGACTCGACGCGGTCGCGGGCGATCGGGCAGGACATGCAGCGCGGCCCGCCGCGGCCGCTGCCGAGCTCGCTGCCCGGAATGCGGATCACCTCGATGCCGGCGGCCTCCAGCCGCGCGTTGGTCTCGACGTTCCGCTCGTACGCCACCGCGAGGCGCGGCGCGACCGCGAGCGTGTTGTTGCCGTCGTCCCACTGCTCGCGCTCGGCGGTCACCGGATCGAGGCCGGTGTCGATCACGTGTAACCGGTCGATGCCCATCGCCGTCGCCGCGGCGGGCAGGAACGGCTGCGGCCCGTCCACGTGCAGCTCGTCACCGCCGATAGTGACGGCAGCGGTGACGACGAAGGCCCGCAACGTGTCCGCGACCGGCGGGTACATCACGACGTGCTCCGCGTCGACCATCGTGCACACCGTGTCGAGGTGCATCGTCGCGCGATGCTGGGCGATCGGCACGGCGAGCACGGTGTGCGCGATCCCGGCGGCGAACGCGCGGCGCGCGAGCCGCTCGACGCCGGCCGGGGTGGTCCGCTGGCCGGTGCCGACCGCGACGACGCCCGGGGCGAGCAGCAGCACGTCGCCGCCCTCCAGCCACTCCTCGCCCGGCGCGTAGATGCGTCCGCTGCCCGCGAACCGGGGTGATGCGCGTAGATCGCCGCAATCAACGTGGTCTCCCGCCGCCGGGCGGGCATCGACGGGCTGGTGACCGCCACCCGGTCGCCCAGCCACACCGAGGAGTCGCGGGTGAACAACAGGTTCGGCAGCGGCGGGACGACGAAGTCGTGGCGGTCCATCATCCGGTAGACCAGGCCGC
>DATGDX010000400.1:0-5486 GCA_035310665.1 Mycobacteriales bacterium
GCGGTCGCGGCCGCGCAGGACGGCGCGCGCCGCGGGGAGATCCCGCCCGAGGCCGTCGCGGACGAGGCGGTCGCCCGGCTGCCCGCGCGCTCGACGGCGCTGCGCCCGGTCGTCAACGCCACCGGCGTCCTGCTGCACACCAACCTCGGTCGCGCCCCGCTGTCCGCCGCCGCGAGGGAGGCCCTGCTCGCCGCCGCGGGGTGCACCGACGTGGAGTACGACCTCGCCACCGGTCGCCGCGCCCGCCGCGGCGGCGCCACGCTGGCCGCGCTGCTCGCCGCGGTCCCCGCCGCCGAGGACGCTCTCGTCGTCACCAACAACGCCGGCGCGCTGGTGCTCGTCGCCACCGCCCTGGCCCGCGGCCGGGAGATCGTGGTGAGCCGCGGGGAGCTGATCGAGATCGGTGACGGGTTCCGCCTCCCGGACCTGCTCGTCGCCACCGGTGCGCGGCTGCGCGAGGTCGGCACCACCAACCGCACGACGCTGCGGGACTACCAGGAGGCCGTCGGGGCCGGGGGCGACGTCGCGTTCGTGCTCACCGTGCACCCGTCGAACTTCGTGATCTCGGGGTTCACCGCGCGGGTCGACGTCCGCGACCTCGCGACCCTCGGGGTCCCGGTCGTCGTCGACATCGGCTCCGGGCTGCTCGCGCCGAACGACACGCTGCCTGACGAGCCCGACGCCGCCTCCGCGCTTCTCGCCGGCGCCGCGCTCGTCACCGCGAGCGGCGACAAGCTGCTCGGCGGCCCGCAGGCCGGGCTCGTGCTCGGCCGGGCCGACCTCGTCGAGCGGCTGCGGCGCCACACGCTCGCCCGCGCGCTGCGGGTGGACAAGCTGACCCTGGCTGCGCTGGAGGCCACGCTCGCCGGCCCGCCGACCCCGACCGCGCGGGCGCTGGCCGCCGACCCCGCGGTGCTGCACGAGCGCGCGGCGGCGCTCGCCGCCGCGCTGGCCGCCGCCGGTGTTCCCGCCCACGCGGTGCGCTCGCCCGCGGTCGTCGGCGGCGGGGGAGCCCCCGGCGTGACCCTCCCGAGCGCCGCGGTCGCGCTGCCGGCGGCGTACGCCGTGCCGCTGCGGACCCGCGACCCCGCCGTGGTCGGCCGGGTCGAGCGCGACCGGCTGCTCCTCGACCTGCGCGCGGTGCCGCCCGACCAGGACCCGGTGCTGCTCGCCGCGGTGCGAGAGGTGGCCGCGACGTGCATGTGATCGCGACCGCGGGGCACGTCGACCACGGCAAGTCCACGCTCGTGCGGGCGCTGACCGGAATGGAACCGGACCGCTGGGCGGAGGAGCGCCGGCGCGGCATGACGATCGACCTGGGGTTCGCGTGGACCCGGCTGCCGTCGGGGGAGCAGGTCGCCTTCGTGGACGTCCCCGGCCACGCGCGGTTCGTGTCCAACATGCTCGCCGGGGTCGGTCCGGTGCCCGCGGTGCTGCTGGTCGTCGCCGCGGACGAGGGCTGGCAGCCGCAGTCGGCCGAGCACCTGGCGGCCCTCGACGCGCTCGGCGTGCGGCACGGGCTGCTCGTCGTGACCCGCAGCGACCTCGCCGACCCGGCTGCCGCGCTCGCGGAGGCGTGCGCCGAACTCGCGCGCACCTCGCTCGCTGGCGCTGCCGCGGTCACCGTCAGCGGCGCGACCGGCGCCGGCCTGGACCAGCTGAGGAGCATGGTGGACCGGCTGGTCGCCGGGCTGCCGCCGCCCGACCTCGGCGGGCCCGTGCGGGTGTGGGTGGACCGGGCGTTCACGGTCAAAGGGGCGGGCACCGTCGTCACCGGCACGCTGGGCGCGGGCCGGATCGACGTCGGGGACGAGCTGCTGCTCACCCCCACGCTCACCCGGGTGCGGGTGCGCGGGCTGCACGCGCTCGGCACCCCGCAGGCACACGTCGCCGCGGTGGCGCGGGTGGCGGTCAACCTGCGCGGCGTGGACGCCGCTGACGTGCGCCGCGGTGCGGCCGTGCTCACGCCCGGCGCGTGGCTGACCACGCGCGAGGTGGACGTGCGGCTGTCCGGGGACGCCGCGACGGACCTGCCCGCCGAGCTCGTGCTGCACGTGGGGTCCGCCGCGGTGCCCGCGCGGGTCCGCCCGCTCGGGGCCGAGGGCGCCCGGCTCGCCCTCGCCGCGCCGCTGCCGCTGCGGATCGCCGATCGCGCGCTGCTGCGTGACCCGGGTCGCCACCGCGTCGCCGCCGGCGTCCTGGTGCTCGACGTTCGCCCGCCCGCGTTGCGGCGGCGCGGCGCCGCGGCCGCCCGCGCCGCCGAGCTTGCCGGGATGGACGGCCGGGTGGACCTGGCGGGCGAGCTGCGCCGACGCGGACTCGCCCGGCGCCCCGACCTGATCGCGATGGGCGTCCCGGTGCCCGAGGGTGCGGTCGGGCACCGGGTGGGGGAGTGGCTGGTCGACCGGGCCCGGTGGCGGGCGTGGCAGGCGGAGCTTCTCGCCGTGGTCGAACGGCACACCGCCGAGCACCCGCTCGACCCGGGGCTGCCCGTCGAGGCCGCCCGCCGGGCCCTCGCGCTGCCGGACGTCCGTCTCGTGCCGCCGCTCGTGACCGAGCGGCTGACGCTGCGCGGTGGCCGGCTGTTCCCGACCGGCGCCGGCGCACCGACGTTCCCACCCTCCGTGCTGGCCGCGCTCGACGAGGTCCGGGCCCGGTTGGCGCACGCGCCGTACGCCGCCCCCGAGGCGCACGACCTCGACGCGCTCGGGCTGACCCCCGCCGTGCTCGGCGCCGCGACCAAGGCGGGGCTGCTGCTGCGCGTCGCGGAGGGGATCTACCTGCTGCCGGGCGCGGACGCCGCCGCCGCGGCGGTGCTCGCCGGGCTGCCCCAGCCGTTCCCGCTCACCGCGGCGCGCCAGGCGCTCGGGACCACTCGCCGGGTCGCGGTGCCGCTCCTCGAGCACCTCGACGCGCGAGGGCTGACCCGGCGGGTCGACGCGTCGCACCGCGAGGTGGTCCGGTGCGCGGAGGCCGCGCGGTGACCTGGGACGCGGTGGTCCTCGCGGGCGGGGAGGCGCGGCGGCTGGGCGGGGTGGACAAGATGACGATCACGGTCGGGGGCCGCACGGTGCTCGACCGGGTGGTCGACGCCGTCGGCGGCGCCGAGCGGATCGTCGTCGTCGGGTCCCGCCGACCGCTCGCGCGCGCGGTGGTCTGGACCCGCGAGCAGCCCCCCGGTGGGGGACCCGTCGCCGGGCTCGCCGCCGGGCTCGCCCTGGTGACCGCCGACCGCGCCGTGCTGCTCGCCGGTGACCTCCCGTTCGTCTCCCCGGCGCTCGTCGATGTGCTGCTCGCCCAGGTCGCCCGTCCGAGCTCGGGGCCGGTCGACGGCCCGGACGGCGCCGTGCTGGCCGACGACGGGGGAGTTCCGCAGCTGCTGTGCGGCGCATGGCGGACCGAGTCGCTGCGTCGTGCGCTCACCGCGGTCGCGCCGCCGGCCGGGACCTCCGTCCGGCGGCTGATCGCGGGACTGCGGGTCCGCACGGTGCCGCCGCCGGTCGGCGGCCCCCCGCCGTGGCTCGACTGCGACACCGAGGCCGACGTCGCCGCCGCCAACGACCTCGTGTGATCACGCCGTCTCCTCGTCGCCGAGCCGGACGACCGCGTCGGCGAGCGCGTCGACGTCGGCCGGCGAGGTGCGCGGGTTGACGTAGCAGGGGCGGATCGCGAACCGGCCGTCGACCACCGTGCTGCTCGGCACGTGGGGCGTCTCGCGGCGCAGCCGCTCGAGAATCCGCGCGTTGAGCAGGTCGAGGTCCTCGCCCACCGTCGCGGGGCGATACCGGAAGCAGCAGACCGACAGCTGCGGCTCGGCGAGTAGCTCGAGCCGTGGGTGGTCGGCGACCAGTCCGGCGAGGTGCCGCGCGTACGCGCAGTGGCGGGCCACCCGCCGGCGCACCCCCGCCACGCCGATCTCCCGCAACACGGCCCATACGAGCGCGCCGCGCGACGGTGCGGACAGCTCGACGCCGAGGTCCGCCCACGGGCCACCCATGGCGTCGAACTGGGAGGCCAGGCTGTCCGCGGTGGAGGAGAACGACCCTTCCAGATAATCCGCCTCGCCCTCGACGAACGCGCGCATGAGGACGCCGGGGTGCCGCACGTAGGCGGCGCCCACACCGACCCCGGTCGCCAACCACTTGTGCGGGTCGACGACGACCGAGTCGGCCTCGGCGACGCCCTCGAACAGCGCGCGCAGCGCGGGGTGCGCGGCCGCGACCAGCCCGTAGGCGCCGTCGACGTGCACCCACGCCCGGTGCCGGCGGGCGACCTCGAGGACGTCGGCGATCGGATCGACCGCGCCGGTGTTCGTGGTGCCCGCGGCGGCGACGACCGCGACGGGTACGACGCCGGCCCGGCGGTCCTCGGTCAGGGCCGCGTCGAGGGCGGCCACGTCGATCCGCTGCCGGCGGTCGATGGGCACCGGTCGAAACGACTCGCGCCCCATCCCCAGCACGGCGCAGGCGCGGTGCACGGTGCGATGCACCTCGGTCGACCCGTAGACGCGGACCGTGCCGGTGCGCGGCAACCCGTCGCGGCCGACGTCGATTCCTCGTTGCTCGAACGTCCACTGGCGGGCCGCGCCGAGCGCGACGAGGTTCGCCGTCGACCCGCCGCTGCAGAACACCCCCTGTGCGGTCGACGGCAGCCCGCACAGCTCCGCGAGCCAGCGCAACGCGATCCACTCCAGGCCGTTGAAGGCGTGCAGCAGGTACCGCTGTGCCCCGGCCGTGGTGGCCGCGAGCGAGGCCAGCACCCCGGACGTGGTCGGCGCGTTCTCGATCCACCCGACGAAGCCCGGTTGCCCGATCCGGCACCCGTGCTCGACGGCGACGGCGAGCTCGTCGAGGACGGTCTCGAGCCCGGCGCCGTCGTCCGGCAGCGGCCGGTCGAGGACACCGCGCCACTGTGCCCGGTCGGCGACCGCCCTGTCGGCGGTCGTGTATGCCGTGAACCGGGTCAGTTCGGGGACCAGTCGCGCGATCGCGTCCGAGAGCCGGCCGCTTTCGGCGGCGTCCGCGGCGTCCGGGTCAGCCGTCCGGCGGTCATCCAGTCGTTCCGCTCGTTCCGCGACATCCAGCTGTCCTCCGACTCTCACCCGGAGCTCCCCGCAGCATTCAGTTGTCAGGCGCCGGATCCCCGGCGTCAGCCCGCGTCGACCCCTCGCACGTGCTGCATCGTCTCCGCGGCTGAGGGCGCCCTTGTCAGGGCCTCCGCCCGCGCCTCGGTTGCTGAGCAGCCCCCGGTGCATGCCCGCGATGCCCCGTGCCGTCTCCGCGTGCCACGCCGCTGCCGTGTCCACCCGTGCGCCAGCACTGCCGATGTCTGGGCGTGCCGGCGGGCGCCGAGGCGGCGAGTGGGGGCACGGGCGGGGGACCGCGGTCGCCCGGTTTGCCGGGAACCAGCGGCAGCGGGACCGCGAACCCGCACCTCGAACGGCGTCGGCGCGAGGCGGGCAGGTTCGGCGAGGATGCCACGGGCCG
>DATGDX010000401.1:0-2382 GCA_035310665.1 Mycobacteriales bacterium
CGCGACCAACCCGTCCGCTCTGCAGCTGCGCCTCATGCAGACGATGGTCGAGGTCGCGGCGGAGAAGAACTCGACGCTCATCGTCCCGTTCCCGGTCGAGCTGCTCCGCCTGGCGGAGACGATGACCGACGGGGCGCACCGGGGCGGCCGGTTCGTCACACCCGAGGCGATGCTCTCGGCCCACGTGCCCGAGCAGACCTCCGACCGAGGCGTCGCGTACTCCGGGGAGAGCGTCTCCTGATTCGAGGGTTGGTCACGAAACGTCGTCACCCGTGCGCCGGCCGGGAGCCAGCGACCGGCCGGCGCCGTGTGGCGGCTGACCCACGTGGTCGTCGAATGGCGGCCGCGCCCGTCTTCACCGGGATTGCTGTCGCAGATCGCCTTGTCGGTCGCCGGCGCAGCCGCTTTCATAGCCCGCGCTACACCTGTGCGGCGAGCAGGGACCGGCAGCAGGGACCGACAGTGGGGACTCACAAGCAGGGGGAGTGCCGTAATGGCCTTTGGTGATGCACAAACGCCCGCGGGGTCGCAGGTCGACCGGGAGGAGGGAGCGAGGACGCGCCGCCGGCTGATGTGGACGATAGTCTTCGGCGCCCTCATGATCGTGGCGGGGTTGGTCGTCCTTGGGCACGTGCTGATCGCGACCCTGGTGTCCGTCGTCTTCCTCGGATGGTTCGCGGTCATCGGCGGGCTCGCGGGAATCATCTCCGCCTTGTTCAACATCAGGAGGCCGGGCTTCTGGCCGGCCCTGCTCGGTGGTGCGCTCGCGCTCGCCGTCGGTATCGCGTTTCTCCGGCGGCCAGGGGTGGGTGTCGCCGCGCTGACCCTGCTGCTGGGGGCGGCCCTGTTGGTGGGCGGCATCGCCAGGATCGTGGGGGGATTCGGCGAGGGCGGAGAAAGCCGTGCGTGGGTCATCGCCAACGGCGTCATCACGCTGCTGCTCGGCCTTCTCATCCTCTTCGCCTGGCCGGGCTCCTCGCTGTGGGTTCTCGGCACGTTCCTCGGCGTGGAGTTGATCGTCGAAGGTGTCACCTACATCGTCATGGCGTCGTCGCTGCGCCGGGCACTTCCTCGGGAGGCGTGAGGATCGGCACCGGCTGCGCGGCGAAGGCGCCGTTGCGCGGTGCGCTGGTCGTCGGGGCCGCGACCGACGCCGACCTGGCCGTGCGGCTCGAGCAGGTTCGTCGCGGCGCCGACGCACCCGGCGCCGCCCGGGCCGCCGAGCACGGCGGACGTGACCGCGCCGGTGCGCGTGGCTATCGACTACGGCGACGTGGCGGAGCGTGCCGACGGCGCGGGTCGTGCGCTTCGGGCGCTGCGCGCGGGTGTCCCGGCGATGTGGCGGATCCTGCGCAATCACGGCATCTATCTGGGGCGCGGGACCGCGGCGACGATCGCGTTTCTCTACCCGGGGCAGGGTTCGCAGTACGTCAACATGCTCGCCGGGCTGCGCGCCAGCGATCCGATCGTGGGGCAGACGTTCCAGGAAGCGGATCAAGGAAGCGGATCGATTCCTGACGCCGATGCTGGGCGCGCCCTCACCGACTGGGTCTTCGTGCCGTCCGAGGACCCGGACGTGCTCGCGCGCGCCGAGCAACGCCTGCTGGCCATCGACGTCGCGCAGCCGGCGATGCTCACCGCCGCTTTCGCGGTCACGCGGCTGCTCGCGGCGTACGGCGTGCGACCCGACATGGTGATGGGGCACAGCCTGGGGGAGTTCGCCGCCCTCGTGACGGCGCGCGCCCTCACCACCCTGCGCGCCGCGATCGAGGCTGCGGTCGAGGGCGCGCACGCCCGGATCCGGAGGATGGTTCGCGTCCTCGGCGACGACCCGGGCGCCATGGTCGCGGTGCTGGCACCGCTTCCCGAGGTCGAGCGGACGATCGCTGCCGTCGGTGGGTACATCGCGGTCGCGAACGTCAACAGCAACGTGCAAGTCGTGGTGGGCGGGGCAACCGGGGCGGTCGACGCCGCGGTCACGGCGTTCGCGGCGGCGGGCCGGACCACCATCCGGCTGCCGGTGAGCCACGCCTTTCACACGCCGGTCACGCCGACGTACGACCCGCTGAAGAAGCAGCTCCTGGAGCTCGGTTTCCGCCCGCCGGCCCTTCCGACCGTCGCCAACGCCACCGGTGACTTCTATCCCGTGGACGGCCACGCCGTGCAGGAGTCGCTCGACCTCGCCTGCCGTGAGGTCGACGAACCGGTGCAGTTCGTCAAGGGTCTGCACGCGTTGTACGTCGCGGGGGCACGGGTGTTCGTCGAGGTCGGCCCGAAGAGGGTGCTGCACGGCTTCGCCGAGGACGTGCTCGGCTCGGCGTACGACGATGTGCTCGTGCTGTTCACGAACTCCCCGAAGCTCGCGGACGCGGTCGCGTTCAA
>DATGDX010000402.1:0-5096 GCA_035310665.1 Mycobacteriales bacterium
GTCCTCCGTGAGCGCGGCGCGGGCGAGGGCCGCGCGCACGCGAGCGACGTGCACCGGCTCCCCGGAGTGGCTCGCCGCGGCCACCGCGAGGTCGCCGCCGTCCCAGTCGAGGCCGGCGCGGAGCAGCCCGACGACCTGCAGCGGCTTCACCGCGCTGCGCGGGAACACCGGGCCTGCGGTGTCCCGACCCGCGCCGCGATCGCACCGTCGGAGCCGAGCACGACGACGGACCCCGTGTGCACGCTCTCCACGAACCCACTGCGCACGACCTCGGCCAGCACCGGCAGCGCGTCGCGGCCCACCTCGCCTGATCCTGCTGGCAGCCCTAGTCCTGCTGAGGCAGCAGCGCGGAGACGTCGGCCTCACCCTCGCGGTAGCGCCGCGCGATCTCTGCCGTGCAGGCGTCGATCACACCGTGGATCGCGCGGCGCTTCTGCGACAGCGACCGCTCCTCCTCGGCGAACCGCTCGAGGGCGCGCGCCAGCTCCTCGTCGGTGCGGGCGGTGACGTCGGACAGGTCGACGTCGGCGACGAGCGCCTCGACGTACCGCCGGTGCTCGTCGACGCGAGACGGCTCCATCGGGGCGTGCCGGCCAAGGCCACGTGCCGGCGGGCGGGCCTCGTCGGCGAGAATCGACGGCAGCGACTCGACCAGGCTGCTCCCCGCCGCCCCCGAGGCCCGCCGGGTCTGCTCGGCGCGGATGATGTCGATCCGCCCGTGGACCAGCCGACGCACGTAGGAGACGTCCGCCTCCTCCTGCTCCGCCTCGGCCCGGCGGCGGCAGACCTCGGGGAGGGGCAGTCCGGGCAGCCCGGCGAGGTAGCCCTCGGCGAGCACGCGGTCGATGCGCCGCCGTCCCGGCGTCGTCGGCCCACGGCTCGAACGCCCCGCACCGGTCGGCTCACCCATCTCCCAACCCCCTGTCCCGACGGCGGTCCTTGACCCCCAGCATCGCGCGCGCCGACTCGATGTCCATCGCCGGACGCTGGGCGAGTCGCGCCGCGTCGGCGGCGCGGACCACGAGTTGGGCGTTGTCCTGGACCGGCACACCGACGGCGAACGTGACCGTGTCCTCCATCCCCACCCGCACGTGTCCGCCCGCACCGAGCGCGGTGAACAGCACCGGCAGGCTCGCGCGGCCCAGCCCCGTCGCCGACCACGTCGCGCCGTCGGGCAGGGCGGCGACCGCGGCGAGCACGGCCCGAGCAGTCCCCGGCAGCCCACCCGGGACGCCGCAGACCACATCCGCGTGCACCCGACCGCCCCACGGCGGTCCCTCGGTGTCCAGCAGCCGGTGGAGGGCGGCGGCGTGGCCGAGATCGAAGATCTCGAACTCGGGGACCACCTCCCGTTCGCGCATCCGGCGGTGCAACTCCACGATGAACGGCCACCGGTTCACGAAGACGTCGTCGCCGAAGTTCAGCGTCCCGCAGGTGAGCGACGCGGCGTCGGGGCCGCACTCCAGGACCGCCAGGCGGCGATCCTCCGGGTCGGTGACGGCGCCGCCGGTCGAGACCTGGACGACGAGGTCCGTCGACTCCCGCAGCGCCTGCACGGTCTCCCGCAGCCGCCCCAGGTCGAGGGTGGGCCGGGCCCCTCCGTCCCGGACGTGGACGTGGATCACAGCGGCGCCCGCCGCGGCGCACTGCTCGGCCGTCGTGACGAGCTCGTCCAGGGTCACCGGGAGCGCGGGCACCGTGGACTTCTCGATCTCCGCCCCGGTCGGCGCCACCGTGATCATCGTAGCCGAGGCCACCCCGCATGGTCGCACGCCGCGGCGCCGCGGCGAAGGGACCGCCGGGCCCGCTGCGCTGGGCCGGCGGGTCGGTCAGGGAGAATGGCGGCCCGTGCGAGCGGTTGTGCAGCGCGTGAGCGAGGCGAGGGTCGTCGTGGACGGCGAGGTCGTCGGAGCGATCGACCGTCCCGGGCTGTGCGTCCTCGTCGGCGTGACGCACGACGACACGCCCGCGCACGCGGAGCAGCTCGCCGCCAAGCTGCACACGCTGCGCATCCTGCCCGGCGAGCGCTCCGCCGCGGACCTCGGTGCGCCGTTCCTCGTCGTCAGCCAGTTCACGCTCTACGCCGACGTGCGCCGCGGGCGCCGGCCGTCCTGGGCGGCCGCGGCTCCCGCCGAGAAGGCCGAGCCACTCGTGGCGGCCCTCGTGGCGGCGCTGCGGGCACGCGACGCCGAGGTCGCGACCGGGAGGTTCGGTACGGCGATGAGCGTCGCGCTCGTCAACAACGGACCGGTGACCCTGATCCTCGACGTCTGATCACAGGCGGGTCACAGGCGGGCCCGGATGCCCAGCCCCGCGTCGGGGGAGACGAGCACGTCCTGCGCGGCCGCGGACGGTCCGACGCGGAGCACCGCGTCGACCGGGACGGTCCGCTTGACCAGCGCCAGGGCGACCGCGCCGAGCTCGAAGTGGCGCACCGCGGTGCCGACGAACCCGACCCGGCCCGTGTCCAGCTCGACCGCGGTCCCGGTCGCCGGCAGCGTCTCGGCGACGCCGTCGAGGTGCAGCCGGACGAGCCGGCGCGGCGGGCGCCCGAGGTTGTGCACGCGTGCGACCGTCTCCTGCCCCCGGTAACAGCCCTTGTCGAGGTGCACCGCGCGCTCGATCCAGCCCACCTCGTTCGGGATCGTCCGGTGGTCGGTGTCGCGCCCGAGCCGCGGCTCGCCGGCGGCGACGCGCAGCGCGTCGTACGCCGCGACCCCGGCCAGGGCGCCCGCGGCGGACGCGCAGGCGACCAGAGAGGCGCGCGGCACGAGCGCGAAGTCGCCCACGCGACGAACCTCGACCCCGGTGCCCACCCTCCCGTCCAGCCCCGCGAACGACCGCACGACCGCCCAATCGGCGGTGACGTCGGCGACCTCCACCCGCAGCAGGAAGCGCATCGAGGAGAGGAACTCGACGAGCGCCGCCGCGGTCCCCGGCTCGACCACGAGCCAGGTCGCGGCACCGTCGTCGACGACGCGCAGGTGGTGTTCGACGTGGCCGTGGGGGCTCAGGACGAGGGCCTCGGTGGGAGCGCCCGGCGGCAGCGCGCTCAGGTGCTGCGTGGTCAGCGAGTGCAGCCAGGGAAGGCGGTCCGGACCCGTCACGCGCACCACGCCGAAGTGCGAGAGGTCGACCATCGCCTCGCCCCGCGCCAGCAGCTTCTGCTCGCGCAGCGGGTCACCGTAATGGCTCGCGACCCCGGCGTCGGGCGGGTCGGCGGGGACCGCGCCTGGGCGGGCGAGCAGGGGGCTGGCCACACGCGCAGCGTACGACGCCCGCAGAACTGGCCCCTAAAGCTTCGCGGGGCACCGTCCGAACGACGTACCGGACGACCCGCGCCCGGGGGTGCGCTCGGCTGGCATGCGCTCGGCCCGTGGCATGCGCTCGGCCCGTGCAGCCAGCCCCGTGCAGCCAGGCGCGTGCAGCCAGGCCAGCGCAGCCAGGCCATGCAGGCAGGCCATGCAGGCAGGCCAGCGCAGGCAGCCAGTGCAGGTGGGGAGCCGGGACCGCGACGCGCGACGACTGCCGAGAGGAACGATGAGCCTGGCACCGGAGCGGGCGCTTGACCGCCGTGGCTTCGCGCGGGCTCGGTCCGTCCCGCCGACGCCCGCGGCCGTCGCCGGCGCCCCCTTCGGCTGGCCCGCGCGCTACGCCCGCGGTCTCGCCGTCGCCGACGCGACGGTCATCGCCACCGCGACCGCGGTCGGGCTCGTCGGCCGGTTCGGTGAGCTGACCGCGGACGCGGCGATCCACGGGCTCCCCTACGTCCTGCTCGGTCCCGCGCTCGTGCTCACCTGGATGGGGCTGCTCGTGGCCCAGCAGGCCTACGAGCCGCGGGTGCTCGGCGTCGGCCCGGACGAGTTCAAGCGGGTGGCCCGGTGCGGGCTGCACCTGGCCAGCTTGGTCGCGATCGTGTCGTACGTGCTCCATGTGGAGCTGGCCCGCGGGTTCGTCGCGATCACTTTCCCGTTGGGGACGCTGGGGCTGCTCGCGGAGCGGTACGCCGCCCGCAGGTGGCTGCACCTGCAGCGGCGGACCGGGCGGTGGAGCCACCGGTGCTGGTCGTGGGCGGGCGGCGCGAAGTGGTCGAGATGGTGCGCACCCTGCGGCGGGAGCCGTACGCCGGCCTCGCCGTCGTGGGCGTGTGCCTGCCGGGCGTGAACCGCCTCGACGCGCCAACGGCCCGGCTGCGCGCCGAGGACGACATCCCCGTCGTCGGGTCGCTGAACACGGTCGCGCAGGCGGTGCGGACGATCGACGCGGACACCGTCGCGGTCACCGCCTCGCCCGCGGTAAACGCCGCGACGCTGCGCCGACTCGCCTGGTCGCTCGAGTCGACCGGCGTCGACCTCGTCGTCGCCCCGACGCTCACCGACGTCGCCGGACCCCGGGTCCATGTGCGCCCGGTCGCCGGCCTGCCGCTGCTCCACGTCGAGGCCCCCGAGTTCACCGGCGGCCGTCAGCTGCTCAAGCGCCTCGTCGATCGCTGCCTGGCGCTCGCGTTCCTCCTGCTGCTGGCCCCACTGCTCACCGCGATCGCGCTCGCGGTCCGGTGGGACACCCCGGGTCCGGCGCTGTTCCGGCAGACCCGGGTGGGGCGCGGGGGCGGCACGTTCACGCTCTACAAGTTCCGCTCGATGGTCCTCGGCGCCGAGCACCAGCGCGACGCGCTCGCCAAGGACAACGAGCACGACGGCGTGCTGTTCAAGATCCGGCAAGACCCGCGCGTCACCCGCGTCGGGCGGATCATCCGGCGCTTCTCGCTCGACGAGTTGCCGCAACTGTTCAACGTGCTCAAGGGGGACATGGCCCTCGTCGGGCCGCGTCCCCCGCTGCCCGGAGAGGTCGAGCAGTACGGCACCGACGTGCACCGCCGGCTGCTCGTCAAGCCCGGCATCACCGGCCTGTGGCAGGTGTCCGGACGCTCGGACCTGCCCTGGCAGGACGGCGTACGCCTCGATCTCTACTACGTCGAGAACTGGTCACTGACGCTCGACCTGATGATCCTGTGGAAGACGCTGTTCACGGTCGTGCGCGCGGAGGGCGCCTACTGACCCCGACCCGGCGTGCTGCACGGTGCGCACTGGCCGAAG
>DATGDX010000403.1:0-3052 GCA_035310665.1 Mycobacteriales bacterium
GACGTTCCTCGGCGGGGCGGCGGGCGGCGGGGCGGGGGGTGGCGGTGACACGCCGGGAGGGATCACGGCGCCGCACGTCGCGCAGGTCGTCCCCCCGTTGTTGATCCCCTCGCAGACGCCGCACTGCCAGACCGCCATGTCAGCGAGTCATCAGAGTGTCACGTGCGGTCGGTCTTCCTCGCCCTCGCCACCAGCTTGCCGAGCAGCCCGCTCTTGCGGGCGGGCGCTCCGGTGCTCGACGTCGAGGCCGCCGCCGACGCGGGGCCGGCGTCGCCGGCGGGCGCCGGCTCGGGCGCGCTCGTGGCTGGGGCCGACGCTGCGCGGGCCGCCGTCCGCAGCCCCTTGCCCCTCAGCACCGAGGGCCCCCCGCCGCCGGCTGCTGGCACGTCCGCGGGCTCCTCCACACGGTCCGCCGGCACCGGCGTCACCGCCGACGGCGCGGCGGGGGCGGGTGTGGCGGCGCGGGGCGCTCCCCGCCGGACCTTCATCAGCGTCGCGTGGACGTCGCTGATGCTCGGTCTCACGGCCGGGTCGACGAGGAGCATCCGGTGGATCACGTCGACGACCTCGGGCGGAACGTCGGGACGGACCAGCGCCGGCGACATCCGCAGGAGCTCGGCCTGCTTCGCGGCGAGGCTGGCGTAGCGGTACTTGTCCCGGTCGAACACCGGTGGCTCGCCCGTGAGGTACTCGGCGTAGATCAGCCCGAGCGTGAACACGTCGGAGGCCACCGTGAGTCGCGTCGGGTCCGTCGGTTCCGTCGCCTGGATGTACGTCACGAGCTCGGGCGAGTAGTAGTTGATCGTCCCGACGATCGAGTCGGGCGGCGGGGGATCGCCGGAGAAGTACGCGCTGTCGAAGTCGATGAGCTTCACGGTGTAGGCGAGCGCCGTCCGCTTGATGAGCACGTTGGTCGGTTTCAGGTCGCTGTGCACGATCCCGAGGTCGTGCAGCACCTTGAGGCTGTGCGCCACCGACTTGAGGATCACGAGCTGGTCGTCGAAGTCGAGGGCGGCGACCTGGGCGACGTCGAAGTCGTCGGCGACGTCGACCTTCTCGGTGACCTTGTAGTACTTGGCGCCCCACCGGAAGAACTCGAGCGTGACGATGAGGTTGCCGCCGAGGCTGGACGAGGCGCGGGTCGCCTCCATGATCCGTCGGTGGTGTGCCTCGAACGCCTCGCACCGCGCCCGCTTCTTCGCCTTGATCTTCTCGCTGCCCGGCGCGCTGTCATCCGGATACGTCGGGCTCAGGAACTCCTTGAAGAAGTACTCCCGGCCGTCCTTGGCGGCGAACGTCCACTTGCTGAAACCGGCGCCCGCGACGCTAGAAGTCCTGCAGGATCTCGTATCCGTTGATCACGTCGCCCTTGTTCACGGCGTCCCCTTCTCGTCGCTGGCGTCGATCTCGACCTCGACCACGGCGGATGGGGTGACCGCGTCGTCGGCGGCGTGTGCGCCGGGCGTGCTGTCCTCGCCGGTCGCGCTGTCCTCGCCCGCGGTTCCCGCCGGCGGCGGCGAGGCCGCCAGGTAACGCTCGTACCCGGGCTTGTAGCGCGTCCACAACTGTGACCGCAGCGCGACCCGTCGTTGCTTGAGCTCGTCGGCGCGCTGCGCGGTCTTGCGCATCTGATCGTCGATGTCGTCGATCGGACCGATGTAGGTGCTGCGCAGGTGCTCGAGCCGGGGCCGGAAGAGCGAGCGCAGGGTGTCGACGTCCCCCCCGACCGCGAGCAGCGCCATCGTGGCGTCGTCGCCGGCCACCGCCTCGACGGACGAGCGCAGTCCCTCTCGCCACGCGTCCACCGACGTCGAGCCCTGCAGGTGGGACAGGATCAGGTGCTCGAAGTGCATCGGGGACGGCACGTATCCGAAGCATCCGTCGGTCGCGGCGATCAGGATGAACGGCGCCCGCAGGTCGAGCCGCCGGTAGTTGACGGAGAAGTCGGTGTCGGCGGACACGCAGTTGTCCATCACCGCGTCGTCGACGAGGTTCTGCAGGGCGTCGTTGTCCGACCGCAGGTCGTCCGAGGAAACCTGGTGGGCACCCGTCTCCGGGTCGAGCACGTAGACGCGGGAGTCACCGGCCCAGAAGCAGTGGCAGGTGTGGACACAGGGGGTCGCCGTCGTCGGCCGCGAGGTAGGCGATCACGACCGTCGTCGGCAGCGCCCGCAACAGCTTGCTGCGCAGGCTGCTCTTGGCCGCGCCGAACTCCGCCAGGCGGCGGGCGAGCGCGTTTCGCAGCCGGTCGCGGAGGAGCTCCGCGGCCCGCGCGGCGTCGATTTCCGGGCCGCGCCCCACGATCTCGTCGATGTGCCCCTGGACCACGTCGCGCGCGACCCGGGAGGCGAACCAGGCGCCCGTGTGACGACCCCCCGGCGTCTCGTAGACCGTGCCGCCGGCGCCGCCCATCCCGTCGAACACCGCCACCACCGCACGGCGGTAGCCGACCATCAGCAGCGGCTCGGAGTCCTCCCCCTCCCCCGCGACCTTCTCCGTGTAGAAGGAGAAGTGGACCTCCCGGACGACCGCGTGGGCCGACGGGGTCGAGCGGTCAGACCGATCAGACGGATCAGACCGAGTTGCCAATGGAATCCAGAATGGTGCCGTAGTCGACCTCGGACAGCCCCGAGCCCGCCTTCGACGGGTGGTGCACGACGTTCTCCCACACGCTGGAGATGTCGCTCCAGCCGGAACCGTCCGGCGCGAACAGGATCAGGCGCTTGGAGTTGACGCCCATCGCCCCCTGCTCGTTCTCCCACATATCCGTGAGCGCGCTGAAATCCTTGGGGATCCGCCCGGAGAGCTCGGCCGGCACGACGGCGGGGTCCAGCGGATGCGCCTCGGCATCGGTCCACACCACGATGACCTGCCGGCGCCGGTCTCCGGTGCGCGTCCAGTCGGAGCCGATCGCGACCGCGATCGCCTCCAGTCCCGATTCCGGCACGTCGCCACCGCCGGCGGGCGTGAGCCGCTGGACGAAGGAGGCGTAGCTCTCCTGCTCGTCCGGCAGCGTGAAGAACGGCGATTCCTCGAGCGGGACCTCGAGGGG
>DATGDX010000404.1:0-2982 GCA_035310665.1 Mycobacteriales bacterium
CCGCGTCTTCCTCGATCGGATGGTCGAGCGCGGCGAACCGGGCCGAATCGTCAACATCGCCAGTGACGCGGGTCGGGTCGGGAGCTCTGGCGAGGTGGTGTACGCGGGCGCCAAGGGCGGCGTCATCGCCTTCGGCAAGGCTTTGGCGCGGGAGACGGCGCGCTACGGCATCACCGTCAACACGGTGTGCCCGGGGCCCACCGACACCCCACTGTTTCGCAGCCAGCCGGAGAAGATGCAGGAGGCGCTGGTCCGGGCGATCCCGCTGCGCCGGCTGGCGACCCCCGATGAGGTCGCCGCGGCAGTGGTCTTCTTCGCGTCCGACCAGGCGTCGTTCATCACCGGCCAGGTCCTCAGCGTCAGTGGCGGTCTGACCATGGCGGGCTGAGCCGGACCGAGATTTCGGGCTGAATACGGGACCGACAGGAGTCGAGCATGCAGACCTACACCGACATGCTGTTCGAGGTCGTCGACGGGACCACCGCCGTCATCACCATCAACCGTCCGGAGCGCTACAACGCCTTCCGCGGCAAGACCGTCGAGGAGCTGATCGACGCGTTCAAGCGGGCGTGGGCGGACCTGTCAGTGCGGTGCGTGATCCTCACCGGTGCCGGTGACAAGGCCTTTTGCACGGGCGGCGACGTCAAGCAGCGCGCGGAGACCGGGGACTACGGCCCGACCTCCAACGGGCTGTTCGAGATCGAGTATCTCCAGCGGGTCATCCGGGAGATCCCGAAACCGGTCATCGCCGCGGTCAACGGCCTCGCGGTCGGCGGTGGACACGTGCTCCAGGTGCTGTGCGACCTGACGATCGCCGCCGACACCGCCCGGTTCGGGCAGGCCGGGCCGAAGGTGGGCTCCTTCGACGCCGGTTTCGGGACCGCCTACCTCGCGCACATCGTGGGGGAGAAGCGGGCGCGGGAGATCTGGTACCTGTGCCGGCTCTACCCGGCGTCCGAGGTCGCCGCGTGGGGGCTGGTCAACAAGGTCGTCCCCCCCGAGCAGCTGCTCGACGAGGCGCGCGCGTGGGCGCGGGAGATCGCCGAGAAGGCGCCCACTGCCATCAAGTTCCTGAAGGCGTCCTTCAACGCGGACACCGAGCATCAGGCGGGACTGTCGTTCATGGCCAACGCCGGGCTCAAGGTGTACGTGGAGTCGCAGGAGGCTCGCGAGGGAGCGGCGGCGTTCGCCGAGAAGCGGCCCGCGGACTTCACCAAGTACGCCGTTACGTGACCCATGTCGGCACCCGACAGCTCGATCCGCCCGGTGCCGATCGTGACCGGTAGCCAGCCGGGGGCTGGGCGAGCCGTGTGCGCCCGGTGGGCGCGCCGGGTGGGACCTCGTGCTCGTCGCGCAGTCGCGATCAGCCACGCCTCGTCATCCGACGGAAAGGTGCACGGAGGACATGGAACCCGTCTCCCTGGTGGATGCGGTCCGCACGCCCACCGGGCGCTACGCCGGAGCGCTGTCCGCGGTGCGCCCCGACGACCTGCTCGCGACGGCACTGTCCGCCCTCGTCGAGCGCACCGGAGTGAGGACCGAAGACCGGGGATGTCGGACCTGGCTAGCTAAGCGAGCGCTCGCTATATTGGCCTGCGAAGCCCGGCCGACGGCGGAGGTGACATGAGCAGGTACGACGGACGGGCCGCGTTGGTGACCGGCGGCGCGCGCGGCATCGGCGCGGCCACCGCCGCTCGGCTCGCCGCCGGCGGCGCCGCGGTCGCGGTCGTCGACGTCGACGAGGGCAGCTGCCGCGCCACTGCGGCGGGAATCGTCGCCGACAGCGGCCGCGCGATCGGGCTCGGGTGCGACGTGACCGACGAGCGGCAGGTCGATGCCGCGGTCGAGCGCACGGTCGGTGAGCTCGGCTCGCTGGACATCCTGGTGAACAACGCCGGCGTGTTGCGCGACAACCTGGTGTTCAAGATGTCCGCCGAGGATTGGGACCTCGTGCTCGCGGTGCACCTGAAGGGGGCGTTCCTGTGCAGCCGGTCGGCGCAGCGGCACATGGTCGAGAAGCGGTACGGAAAGATCGTCAACCTGTCCAGCGTCTCCGCGCTCGGCAACCGCGGTCAGGCGAACTACTCGGCCGCGAAGGCCGGGATCCAGGGGCTGACGCGGGCCCTTGCGATCGAACTCGGCCCCTTCAACGTCAACGTCAACGCGGTCGCGCCCGGGTTCGTCGTCACCGAGATGACGGACGCGACAGCCGCGCGGGTGGGTGCGGACCCGGCGGAATGGCGGGCCAAGGCGGCCGCCGCGACGCCGTTGCGCCGCGTCGCCCAGCCTGCGGACATCGCCGAGGTCATCGCCTTTCTCGCCAGTGACGCGGCGTCGTTCGTCACCGGCCAGACGGTGTACGTCGACGGGGGGCGCCGGCTGTAGGTGACCGGGAAAGGCGGTTGGTTCGTCGACACAGGAGGCTGGTCGGGGATGGATTTCTCGTGGGAGCCGGAACAGGAGTACTTTCGCGCCGAGGTGCGCGCGTTCGCCGAGCGACAGCTCGCGCCGCACTACGCGGCCGACGACCGGACCGGTCGGATGCGCCCCGAGTTGCCGCGACAGCTGGCCGGGATGGGGTTGACCGGGCTGCGCATCCCCGACGAGCTCGGCGGTCAGGGCGCGGATGCGGTCACGACCGGCCTGGCCACCGAGGAGGTCGCCCGCGCCGACTTTAACGCCTGCTACCTGATGGTCATCGCCACGCTGGTCACCGAGATCCTGCTGCACGCGGGCACCCCGGCGCAGTACGGCCGGTGGCTGCCTGGGATCGCCGACGGCAGCAGTGTCCCGGCGCTGTTTCTGACCGAGCCGGAGCACGGCTCGGACGCCGCGGGTCTAACCATGCGCGCGGAGCGCGACGGACGGGGCTGGCGGTTGCGGGGGGAGAAGACCTCGATATCGCTGGGGACGTACGCCGACTGCGGCGTGGTGTTCGCCCGCACCGGCGGAACCGGCGCCGCCGGGGTCAGCGCGTTCATG
>DATGDX010000405.1:0-8830 GCA_035310665.1 Mycobacteriales bacterium
TTCACCCAGGACGACGCGCACATCTTCTGCACCCCCGACCAGCTCGCCGGTGAGCTGGCGAGCCTGCTCGCCTTCGTCCTCGACCTGCTGCGCGACTTCGGGCTCACCGAGTTCGAGGCGGAGCTGGCCACGCGGCCGGACAAGTGCGTGGGGGAGCCCGAGCAGTGGGCGGTGGCGGAGGCGGCGCTGGCGCACGCGCTGGAGCGCGCGGGGCTCGCGTACGTCGTCGCGGAGGGGGAGGGGGCGTTCTACGCACCGAAGATCGACGTCTACGTGCGCGACGCGATCGGCCGGCGCTGGCAGATGTCGACCCTGCAGGTCGACCTGCAGGAACCGGCGCGCTTCGACATGACCTACCAGGCCGCGGACGGGTCGCGCCAACAGCCGTGGATGATCCACCGCGCGTTGATGGGGTCGGTCGAGCGGTTCTTCGCGATCCTGCTGGAGCACTACGCCGGCGCGTTGCCGCCGTGGCTCGCCCCGGTCCAGGTGGTCGGCATCCCGATCCGCACCGACCACGTGGCCTACCTGTCCGAGGTCGCGGCGCGGCTGCGGGCGGCGGGCATTCGGGTCGAGGTCGACGAGTCCGACGAGCGAATGCAGAAGAAGATCCGTAATGCGCAGACGTCGAAGGTGCCGTACATGCTCGTCGCCGGGGAGAAGGACGTCGCCGCCGGCGCCGTGTCGATCCGTTACCGCAGCGGGGAGCAGCGCGTCGGGGTGCCGGTGGGCGAGGCGATCGAGGAGATCGTCACCGCGGTGGAGCGGCGGGTCGTGACGTGACGGGCGGGCCGGACCTGGAGCCGCAGGAGGGCGTCGGCACCGCGGACGCGTTCCAGCGGCTGTGGACACCCCACCGCATGGCGTACCTGAAGGGGGAGGGCAAGCCGGCCGGGTCGGGGGCGGGCAGCGACTGCCCGTTCTGCGTGGTGCCGGACCTGGACGACGAGCAGGGGCTCGTCGTCGCCCGGGGCGATCACGTGTATGCGGTGCTCAACCTCTACCCGTACAACTCCGGGCACCTCATGGTCGTGCCCTACCGCCACGTGGCGGACTACGGCGACCTCGACGAGACCGAGACCGCCGAGCTCGCGGCGTACACCCAGGCCGCGGTGCGGGCGCTGCGGGCCGCGAGTGGGGCGCAGGGGTTCAACGTCGGGATGAACCTCGGCGGCGTCGCGGGCGCCGGGATCGCGGCGCACCTGCACCAGCACGTGGTCCCGCGGTGGGGCGGGGACACCAACTTCATGCCGGTGGTCGGGCACACCAAGGTGCTCCCGCAGCTGCTGCGCGACACCCGGGCGATGCTCGCCGCCGCCTGGCCGTAGCCGCGCCGGCGCCGCTGGACGGCCGGGGTGGACCGCGGTGGACGCGGTCGACCCGGCTACTGCTCGGTGGCCTCCGCGGCGACCTTCGCGGCCAGCTGCGGAGGCATCGGCTCGTGCCGCACGTAGCGACGGGAGAACGTGCCGGTGCCGTGCGACATGGAGCGCAGGTCGATCGCGTAGCGCAACAGCTCGGTCTGCGGCACCTCCGCCCGCACCAGGGTCCGCCCGCTGCCGACCGGCTCGGTGCCGAGCACCCGCCCCCGGCGGCCGGACAGGTCGCCCATGACGGCCCCCACGTACTCGTCGGCGACGAGCACGGACACCTCGTCGACCGGTTCGAGCATGAGCACTTGGGTCGCCTTCGCGGCCTCCTTGAGCGCCAGCGCGCCGGCGGTCTGGAACGCCATGTCCGAGGAGTCGACGGAGTGGGCCTTGCCGTCGTACAGCGTCACCCGCAGGTCCACGACCGGGTAGCCGGCGGCGACCCCCTTCTCCATCTGGGCGCGCACCCCCTTCTCTACCGACGGGATGAACTGCCGCGGCACCGACCCGCCCACCACCTTGTCCACGAACTCGAACCCGGCGCCCGATTCCCGCGGCTCGACCTCGACGTCGCAGATCGCGTACTGCCCATGCCCGCCGGACTGCTTCACGTGCCGGCCGTGGCCGGTGGCCTTGCCCGCGAACGTCTCGCGCAGCGGCACCCGCACCGGCACCTGCTCCACCTGCACGCCGTACTTCGACCCCAACCGGTCGAGCAGGACGTCGGCGTGCGCCTCGCCCATGCACCACAGGACGAGCTGGCGGGTCTCCTGGTTGGCCTCCAGCCGCAGCGTCGGGTCCTCGGCGACGAGCCGGGCCAGCCCCTGCGAGAGCTTGTCCTCGTCGGCCTTCGACCGCGCGCGGATCGCCACCGGCAACAGCGGCTCCGGCATCGTCCAGGGCGCCATCAGCAGCGGCCGGTCCTTGTCCGACAGCGTGTCGCCGGTCTCCGCGCGGGACAGCTTGGCGACCGCGCAGATGTCCCCCGCGATCGCCTGCGCGGCGGGGCGCAGCGTCTTGCCGAGCGGGGAGGACAGCGCCCCCACCCGCTCGTCGACGTCGTGGTCCTCGTGGCCCCGCTCGGCGAGCCCGTGCCCCGACACGTGCACGGTCGTGTCCGGGCGCAGCGTGCCGGAGAAGACGCGGACCAGCGAGATGCGCCCGACGTAGGGGTCCGAGGTCGTCTTCACGACCTCGGCGAGCACGGGACCGTTCGGGTCGCAGTCGAGCGAGTCGACGTTGTCGTCCGGGGTCGTCACCGGCGGGAGGGGGTGCTCGAGCGGCGAGGGGAATCCGTTGACGACGCAGTCGAGCACCTCGATCATCCCCAGCCCGGTCGGCGACGCGACCGGGAGCACGGGGTGGAACGACCCGCGGGCGACCGCCTTCTCGAGATCCTCGACGACGACCTTGACGTCGACCTCCTCGCCCGCGAGGTAGCGGTCCATGAGGGACTCGTCCTCGCTCTCGGCGATGATGCCTTCGAGCAGCGGCCCGCGGGCCTCGTCGAGCAGCGTCCGGTGCTGCGGGTCGAGGTCGCGCTCGCCGCGGCCGCCCCCCGAGTAGTCGAAGAGCCGCTGCGGGAGCAGGCCGATGAGCGCGCTCACGCTGCCCGCCCCGTCGGCGCCGCCGCCCGCCGGGAGGTGGAGCGGCAGCACGTTGTCCCCGAACGCGGCGCGGCAGACCGCGACCGCCTCCTCGAACGAGGCGCGCGGGGAGTCGAGCTTGGTCACCACGACGGCGCGCGGCATCCCGACGTTCGCGCACTCCTCCCACAGCATCCGGGTCATCCCGTCGACGCCGTCGACCGCGGAGACGACGAACAGCGCGGCGTCGGCGGCCCGCAGCCCGGCCCGCAGGTCGCCGACGAAGTCGGGGTAACCGGGGGTGTCCAGCACGTTGACCTTGATGCCGTCGTACTCGAGCGGGGTGACCGCGAGGGACACCGATCGCTGCTGGCGCACCTCCGCGTCGTCGTAGTCGCTGACCGTCGTGCCGTCCTCCACTCGCCCGGCCCGGCCGATGGTCTCGGACGCGACGAGCAGGGACTCCGCGAGGGTGGTCTTCCCGGCTCCCGAGTGGCCGACCAGGACGACGTTCCGGATCTTCGCCGGGCTGTCGACCACCGGCGCCCTGCCGGGGGTCGTTGCGCTCCTGTCGGCCATCGCCGCTTCTCCTTCCCGGGACGCGACCCTTGCGGCGGGACGCTGGGGTCGGGCCAGGCTTGTCGTGCGGGGCACGAGTCGACACGGGGTCGTACGGCAGGGTAGCGGCGGGCCCGCAACTACCATGAGGCACGCGACCCCGCCGCCGGTGCGAACGGATCCTCCTCGATGCTCACTGTCCACGTTCGTACGCCGCTGTCACGGCTGCTGCTGCCGGTGGGGCGGGCGCTGGCGCGAGCGGGGCTGCGTCCCGACACGCTCACAGTCATCGGCGCGATCGGCGTGGTGGCCGCGGCGCTCGCCTTCTACCCGCGCGGCCGCTTCTTCGTCGGCACGCTGGTCATCACCGCGTTCGTGCTCGCCGACCTGCTCGACGGCGCGGTGGCCCGCGCGCACGGCGGGACGGGGAGCCTGTGGGGCGCGTTCCTCGACTCGACGATGGACCGCATCGGCGACGCGGCGATCTTCGCGGGGTTGGTGTTGTGGTTCGCCGGGCAGGGCGACGACCTCGTGCTCGCCGCCGTCGCCCTGTTCGACCTGGTCGCCGGTGTCGTCGTCTCGTACACGAAGGCGCGGGCCGAGGGGCTCGGGCTGTCCTGCAACGTCGGGCTGATGGAGCGCACCGAACGACTGATCGTCATCCTCGTGGCGACCGGCCTGGACGGGCTCGGCGTGCCGTACGTGCTCCCGGCCGCGCTGTGGCTGCTCGCCGTCACGACCGTGGTGACGGTGGGGCAGCGACTCGTCGAGGTGCACCGGCAGGCGGCGGCCGCCGCCGCTGCGGGTCGCACCCCGTGACCGTCCGCGACCACGTCGAGGCCGCCGCGTACGTCGCCGGGTGGCGGTTCCTCCGCGCGGTGCCCGAACGGTCGGCTCGCCGCGCGTTCACCGCGGCCGCGGACGTGATGTGGCGGCGGGGGGGCCGCCCCGTCGACCAGCTCGCCCGCAACCTGGCCCGGGTCGCCCCCCAGGCGGACCTGCCCGCGCTCACCCGCGCCGGGCTGCGCTCCTACCTGAGGTACTGGCTCGAGGTGTTCCGGCTGCCCGCGCTGACCCCCGAGGAAATCGTGTCGCGGATGCGGGTCGACGGCCTCGACCACCTGCGGGGAGCGCTCGGGGGCGGACGCGGCGTCGTCGCCGCCCTGCCCCACATGGGCAACTGGGACCACGCGGGGGCGTGGGCGGTGCTGTCCGGGCTGGCGCCCACGACCGTCGCCGAGCGGCTGCGGCCGGAGGCGCTGTTCGACCGGTTCGTCGAGTTCCGCACCTCGCTCGGCATCGAGGTGGTCCCGCTGACCGGCGGGGAGCGTCCCCCGTTCCCGGTGCTCGCCGACCGCCTCCGCGCGGGGCGGCTGGTCTGCCTGCTCGCCGACCGGGACCTCACCGCGCGCGGCGTCCCGGTCACCTTCTTCGGCGAGCCGACCCGGATGCCGGCCGGCCCCGCCGCGCTCGCGCTGGAGACCGGGGCGGCCCTGCTCCCGGTGACGTTGTGGTTCACCTCCACCGGCACCCGCGCCCGGGTCCACCCGGAGCTGGCGCCGCCGGGCGCCGAACGCGCGGCGCAGATCCGCGCGATGACGCAGGCGCTCGCCGACGTGTTCGCGGCCGGCATCGCGGAGCACCCGGCCGACTGGCACATGCTCCAGCGCCTGTGGCTCGCCGATCTGGACCCGGCCGCCCGGGCCCGCGTCGCCGAGGACTCCGTGGTCGGCGAGGACGTCGTGTGAAGATCGGGCTCGTCTGCCCCTACACGTGGGAGGTGCCCGGCGGGGTCCAGGCGCACGTACGCGACCTCGCGGAGGCGCTGCTCGCCCTCGGGCACGAGGTGTCCGTCATCGCGCCGGCGAACATCGAGTCGGCGGCCGAGGGGGACGGCGACGCCGACGCGGACTCCCCGCTGCCGCCCTACGTGGTGCCGGCTGGGCGCGCGGTGCCCGTGCCGTACAACGGCTCGGTCGCCCGGCTGGCCTTCGGGGTCCGCTCCGCGACCCGCGTCCGGCGGTGGTTGCGCGAGGGCGCGTTCGACGTGCTGCACGTCCACGAACCGAGCGCACCGAGCCTTTCCTTGCTCGCGTGCTGGGCGGCCAACGGGCCGATCGTCGCGACGTTCCACACCGCCAACCGGCGCTCGCGCACGATGGCCGCCGCCTACCCCGCGCTGCAGACGGCGCTCGAGAAGATCCGCGCCCGCATCGCGGTGTCGGAGGCGGCGCGGCGGACCCTCGTCGAACACCTCGGCGGTGACGCCGTCCTGATCCCCAACGGGGTCGCCGTCCGGCGGTTCGTCGCGGCCCGGCCGCTGCCGGGCTGGCCGGACGAGCGCGGCGCCCTCGGGTTCCTCGGTCGGTTGGACGAGCCGCGCAAGGGCCTCGCCGTGCTGCTCGAGGCGTTCCCGCTGCTGTCCGCCGCCCGCCCCGGGGTCCGGCTGCTCGTCGCCGGCCCGGGCGACGCCGACGAGGCCCGGGAGGCCCTGCCCCGGGACCTGCGGGGCGCGGTCACGTTCCTCGGCCGGCTCGACGAGGCGGACAAGGCGCGGTTCTACCGGTCCGTCGACGTCTTCGTCGCGCCGAACACGGGCGGGGAGAGCTTCGGCATCGTGCTGCTCGAGGCGATGGCCACCGGCACCCCGGTCCTGGCGAGCGACATCGCCGCGTTCCGCCGGGTCCTCGTCGGCGGGCGGGCCGGGCAGCTGTTCCCGGTGCGGGACGCGGCGACGCTGGCGCGGGGCGCGGCGCGGTTGCTCGCGGACCCGGCGCGCCGCGCGTCGCTCGTGGCGGCGGCCCGCCCGGTCGTCGCGGCGTACGACTGGGACATCGTCGTCCGCGACATCGTCCGCGTCTACGAGACCGTCGCCGAAACACCGGTCGCGCTGGCCGCCGCGGCGGAGGGGGAGCTGCCGGCCGAGGTCCGCCGCCGCGACTGACCGCCGGTCGGCGGTCGGGACCGGAGCGGAGGCTCGTCGGTGTCGTTCGTGCCGGTTGCGTAGCCTTCCGGGGTGGGGTGGCTGGTCGCGTCCGTCGTCGCGGTCGTCCTCGCGGTGCTGTACCTCAGCTGGACCGCCGGCCGGCTCGACCGCCTGCACGCGCGCGTCGACGCCGCGTGGGCCGCGCTCGACGCGCAGCTCGTCCGGCGCGCCGCGGTCGCCGCGGAGCTCGCCGCTCACCCGCTCGTCGTCCCGGGGGACCGGGAGCTCGCCGACCGGCTGGCCCAGGCGGCGCACACGGCGTACGCCGCGACCCTGCACGAGCGGGAGGCGGCGGAGAACGCGCTCGGCAAGGCGCTGCGGTGCGTGGTCGGTGGACCCGGCGCACGGCTCGTCGACGACCCCGCTGAGGCGCGGCTGCTCGACGACCTCGGTAACGCGGTGGCGAAGGTCGCCCTCGCCCGCCGCTTCTACAACGGCGCGGTCCGGGACACCAGGACCATGCGGCGCCACCGCCTCGTCCGCTGGTTCCGGCTGGCCGGGCAGGCGCCGTGGCCAACCTTTTTCGAGATCGACGACACGCTCGACGAGTTGGCGAAGCTGACCGACGACGGGCGGGCCGTGTCGTAGGTTGCGCTTCGTGACCGCCCCCTCCCAACGATCCGCCTCGCCCCGCCGGCGGCGCCGCGGTCTCGTCGCCGTGACCGTCGGCGTGCTGCTCGCCGGCGTCGCCGGCTGCACCGGCGGCGAACCGGCGGGCGGAGCGGCGCACTCGGCCGGCTCCGGTAGTCGCCCCGGTTCGGCCGCCCCCGGTTCGGCCGCCGCCCCCGCGGAGCAGGGCGCCGCGGCCGGCGCGACGCTCACCGGGAAGCCCGGCCCGACCGGACCGGTGATTGTGATCAAGGTGGACAACGTGCCCAGCGCGCAGCCCCTGCAGCGGGGGCTGGACGCCGCCGCGCTCGTCTACCAGGAGGTCGTCGAGGGCGGGATCACCCGCTTCATGGCGGTCTACGTGGGGGCCGGGAACACGGTCGTGGGTCCGGTGCGCAGCGTGCGGGACACGGACCTGGCGATCCTGGCGCCGTACGGCCGGGTCGTCCTCGGCTTCTCCGGCGCGAACGCCGGCGTCCTCGCGCACGTCCGCGCCGCCGACCTGCTCGAAGTCCCCTACGACTACGTGCACAAGCCGTTTTGGGTCGCCGGGCGCCGTCGGGAGGCGTTCAACATCTACACCACACCCGACCGGTTGCTGGCGACGGCCGGTGACGGGGCCGCGGACGTCCGTGACGTCGGGCTGCGCTTCGGTCCCGCCAGCGCCGGCGGTGCCCCGGTCACCGCCCCGGTCACCGTCGCCTTCAGCTACCGGACCACCGTGACGCTGTCGTACGACGCGCCCACCCGGACCTGGCGCCTGCGGCAGAACCGCAGACCGCTGCGGCAGGCCGACGGAACCGTCGTCGCCCCGGCGAACGTCGTCGTGCAGCGGGTGTCGGTCCGCACCGGGCGCTACGTGGACAAGGCGGGCTACGCCTCGCCGGACACCCAGGTGATCGGCACCGGGGCGCTGAGCGTCTACCGGGACGGCCGGCGGTTCGACGGGACGTGGTCCCGGCCCAGGCTGGACAGCACGACCCGGTACCTCGGCCCGGACGGCCGCGACATCCCGCTGGCGCCCGGGCAGACCTGGATCCTGCTCGCGCCCGAGCGCCCGATCGGGCCTTCCGGGCCGGCCGCGCGGCGGTTCGTGACCCCGACGCCGACGGGCACCGGCGGCGGCGTCGCAGCGCGCACGCGCTGACCGCGGGCGCGTCGCCGTACCATACGAGGTCGTACTCGATTGCGAGGAAGGCCGCCGTGTCCCGCACCCCGCGTGTCCCCGACCAGCCCGACACCACCTCCGCCGCCGCTCCGGTGACGGGCACCGCCCGCGTCAAGCGCGGAATGGCCGAGATGCTCAAGGGCGGCGTGATCATGGACGTCGTCACGCCCGACCAGGCCCGGATCGCCGAGGCCGCCGGGGCCGTGGCGGTGATGGCCCTGGAGCGGGTCCCGGCCGACATCCGCGCCCAGGGCGGCGTCGTCCGGATGAGTGACCCCGACATGATCGACGGCATCCGCGAGGCCGTCTCGATCCCGGTGATGGCCAAGGCCCGGATCGGGCACTTCGTCGAGGCCCAGCTGCTGCAGGCGCTCGGCGTCGACTACGTCGACGAGTCCGAGGTCCTCACCCCCGCCGACTACGCCAACCACATCGACAAGTGGGCGTTCCGAGTGCCGTTCGTCTGCGGGGCGACCAACCTCGGCGAGGCGCTGCGCCGGATCACCGAGGGGGCGGCGATGATCCGTTCCAAGGGGGAGGCCGGCACCGGCGA
>DATGDX010000406.1:0-1599 GCA_035310665.1 Mycobacteriales bacterium
CCGAAAGGGACGGCACAAGGCGGTCAGGACCTGCCGCTGGGTGTCCGACAGCGAGGTCACCGCGGCCAGGAGGTCGCCGGCAACGACGGTCGCCTGGGAGACCGGCCCACGGAAGGCGCGGTAGGTCATGCTGGTGGACCCGATCAACACGGTGTCGCCGTCCTGCAGCCGTCGCCGCCCGCTGACCCGTTCGCCGTTGACGTAGGTGCCGTTGCGGGACAGCCCGTCGTCGATCAGAGCCCAGTCCGGCCCGACGCGTTCGAGCTGCGCGTGCACCCGGGACACCTGCGCGTCGCCGGACAGCTGAATGTCGCATCCCGAGCTGCGCCCGATCGTCATGGACCTCGGCGACTTCAGCGACACGACGTGCTGCTTTCCCGTTGCGTCCCGGTACACGAGGAACGGGCCGCGCAGGTCGTCGCTCTCGTCGGACGGGTCGGGCACGGCCGCGTCGTCGTCGACCTCGTCGGAAACGTCACGGTCGGAAGCCGGAAATGCGTCGCTCATCGGATCCCCACTGTCGAGGAGGTGCCTCGAATGTACGTCGCGATCTGCGGCGCGGGAACCGTCCGACGGTCGGTGTCGTCCGTGCAGCGACGTACGCTCTGGCCATGTCGCTCTGCCCCACGTGCGGAGAACCGACCCCGCCACGCGCGCGGTTCTGCCCGTCGTGCGGGCATCGCGTCGCGACGAGGATCGCGACCCCGACGGCCGGGGCGAAGACCGTCGCGCTGCTGTTTCTCGACCTGTCCGGCGCGACGGCGTCCGGTGACCCGCTGTCCACCGAGGCCCTCGACGCGCTTCGGGAGCGCTGCCGGGAGTGGGCGCGCGCGGCCATCCGCCAGCACGGAGGCCAGGCGCAGCAGCTCACCCCCGACGTCGTGTTCGGCGTCTTCGGGGTGGACGCGGCGCACGAGGACGACACCCTTCGGGCCGCCCGCTGCGCGATGCGGCTGCACGCGGCGCTGCCGGACCTCACCGCCGCCGAGGACCTGCCCGGGGATGTGCAGCTGATCCTGCGCACCGCGGTGCACAGCGGGCGCGTCGTCGTGTCGGAGCCCGACACGCCGGGCCCGCTCGTGGCCGGTGAGGCCGTCGACGCGGCCGCACGACTGCTCGACGACGCAGGCCCCGGGGAGTCGCTGCTCAGCGAGGCGGCCTACCGGCTGGTGCGTGACGCCGTGGACGCGGAGCTGCTCGCACCGCTGTCGATGCGCGCCGCGGGCCCGGTCCTGAACGCGTGGCGGCTGCGCGCCGTCCGCAGCGACCACAAGGATCGCCCGAGCCGGTTCGGCGCACCGTTGGTCGGAAGGGACGGCGAGCGTCGCGTGCTCCTCGAGGCTCTCCGCCGGATGCGCGACGAGGGCACCGGGCAACTGATCGTCCTCGTCGGGATGCCTGGCGTCGGCAAGTCCCGGCTGGTCAACGAGTTCCTGGCCGTCGCCTGGCGCGACGTCACGGTGCTGCGCACGCGCTGTCCCGACGTGGGCAGCGGCATGACCATGTCCCCCGTCGAGGACCTGCTGCGTCAACTGTGCTCCACCGACCCCTCGGGATCACCCGAGCGGGCGCGCAACGAACTCGCCGCGCGGCTCGGGG
>DATGDX010000407.1:0-1680 GCA_035310665.1 Mycobacteriales bacterium
GAGAGGCAGCCGAAGTGTAGGTACGGCGACAGGCGCGACGTCCCGTCGGTCGCGAGGTCGTCGTGACCCCCGCCGCCGTAGTCGTCGACCGGGCCGGCGGTCCACCGCGCCAACAGCTGCCGCGCCCGGGTCTCGCCGCCCTGGGCCACGTCCGGAGAGGTGGCACCCGGGCAGATCTCGTCCTGGTGCGGCAGGCCGCGGCCCGGGACGTCGAGGGGCTGCAGCCGCGGCGGCTCGACGAGGTCTCGCACGCGCTGCTGCTGCCAGCGGCGGTGGTACGGCGAGAAGACAGCGAACGCGTCTCCGGCCGCGGTCCGGAGCGGGCCCGGCGCGACGACCGTCACCACCTCCTCATGCGTGACCACCTCGACCCGGTCGTCCGAGAGCCGGTCGCACAGCCGGCGCTCCCGCCGCTTCGCGAACCCGCTGACGTCCGCGGCGACGTGCACCTGGCGACTGCCCGTCGCGGCGCAGACGGCCGCCGCCTCCGTCGCCGGGTCACCACGACGGACGACGAGACCGCGGGCGCCGATCCCGCGCAGCGCCGCGTCGAGGTCGGCCAGCGACTCGGCCAGGAACCGGGCGCGGTTGGGCCGGTTGCAGGCGCTGCCGAGAATGGCGTCGTCGAGCACGAACAGCGGAACGACGCACCCCCGCGCCGCGGTCGCCGCCGCGGCGAGCACCGGATTGTCGTGCACGCGCAGGTCCCGGGTGAACAGCGCGACGGAGACGGGCACGCGACCGGCGTACCCCCCCAATGGCCCCTCGAGCGGCCCCCCGAGCCGCGGCACCGGATGCCCGCTCGGGAAGACTGCCCGCGTGGACCCGCAGCCCACCGCCGAGCCCACCAGCGAGCGGCTGCCGCCCCGAGCCGACGTCGTCGTGGTCGGCGCGGGTCTCGCCGGCCTCGCCGCGGCCCGGCACCTGGTGCGCGCGGGCCGCGACGTCGTCGTGCTCGAGGCCGCCGACGCGGTGGGCGGGCGGGTGCGCACCGACGTCGTCGACGGCTTCCGCTGCGACCGCGGCTTCCAGGTGATCAACACAGGCTACCCGGAGATCCAGGCCGAGGTCGACCTGGCCGGCCTGCGGGCGCGTCGCTTCACCCGTGGCGCGCTGCTGCACGTCGACGGTCGCCGGCACCGGCTCGCCGACCCGCGCCGCCGCCCCTTCGCGCTGCTCGAGACGGCCGGTGCGCCGATCGGCTCGGCGCTCGACAAGGCGCGGCTCGCCGCGGTCATGTCCTGGGTCGGCTACGCCCCGGTCCGCTCGCTGCTGTCCGCGACCGACGCCCCCGCGCACCGCGCGCTGCGCCGCCGCGGGGTCCCCGACGTCGCGATCGACCGGGTGCTGCGGCCGTTTCTCGCCGGCGTCCTGCTCGAGGAGGACCTGCGGACGTCGAGCCGGTTCGTCGACCTCATGCTGCGGATGTTCGTGCGCGGTGACAACGTCGTGCCCTCGCACGGCATGCAGGCGCTGCCCGAGCAGCTCGCCCGCGGCCTGCCCGTGCACCTCGGCGCCCGCGTCGCTCGGGTCGCCCCAGACGAGGTGGTCCTGGCGGACGGGCGGCGGGTCGCCGCCGCGGCCGTCGTCGTCGCCGCCGACGCCGACGGCGCGGCCGCCCTCGTGCCCGGCGTGCGGACCCGGCCGTGGAAGTCGGTCACGACGTACTGGCACGCGACC
>DATGDX010000408.1:0-27607 GCA_035310665.1 Mycobacteriales bacterium
TCGCGCACCTGCTCGGCCTGCTCGACCGGCTCGTCGACTCCGGCACGTCGGTCATCGTCATCGCGCACCACCAGGCGGTCATGGCGAACGCCGACTGGATCATCGACCTCGGTCCCGGCGCCGGCCACGACGGGGGCCGGATCGTCTTCGAGGGCACACCCGCCGACCTCGTCGCGGCCCGCTCCACCCTCACGGGGGTGCACCTCGCGGACTACGTGGGCGCGTCCTCGCGGTGAGGGGACAGGCGCGGGCAGGATGTCGGCATGTCCGAGCACGAGGCACGGGCCGGCGTTCGGCTGACCAACCTCGACCAGCCTCTGTTCGCCGACGCCGGTGCCCGCAAACGCGACCTCGTCGACTACCTCGATGCCGTCGCGGACCGGTTCGTGCCGGTGCTCGCGGGGCGCGCCTTGAGCGTTGTCCGTGTGTTGCGCGGGCAGGCGCCGTTCATGCAGAAGAACCTCCCCGCCTACGCCCCCACGTTCATCCCGACGCTCGACGTCGCGACCCAGGACGGGAAACGGGTCGTGCGCTATCCGGTCTGCGAGGACCGGGAGACCCTCGTGTGGTTCGCGAACCAGCGCGCGGTCGAGTATCACCCGACCCTGTTCCGCGGTCACGCGCTCGATGCCCCCACACACCTGGTCGTCGACGTCGATCCGCCGCCGGGTTTCGACGGCTTCGCGCGCGCAGTGGAGTCGAGGAGCGCGGCGGCAAGGTGTTCCTCGACGCGACGCGAGCGGGTGGGGCGAGCGTCGTGGCGGCCTACAGTCCGAGGGTGCGACCCGGTGTTCCGGTGTCCTTTCCAGTGGCATGGGACGACCTCGCCGGCGTGTCCCCGGCCGAGTTCACCATCGCCACCGTCCCACGACTGCTGCGCGACGGCGACCCATGGTCGACATTGATGCCGCCACCCCAGGTCCTCGACCGGGAACTGGTCGAGGAGGGCACACCATCCCGGTCGCCCGGGTCGCGGCGATGCACGCGGGCAAGCGGCGCGCGCGAGCCCGACGGGTCGCCGACGCGGGCGGCTGACATGCCCTCAGTGCCGGGTCAGCGTCTTCGCCTGCTCGTCGCCGGCCTCGCCACTCGGCCGGCGCGCATGACCGTCGCCGCCTTCCTCGACCATGAAGCGGTTGACCCACCGGCGGAGCACCCCGGGCTTGCGGGGCCGCAGGCGCTGCCGCCGGTCGCCGTCGCCGACCGGCGCGCCGACCAGGACCGGCGCCTCGTCCGGACGCGAGGTGAGGACGACCTTGGTCGGTTCCGAGACGGGTGCGGTGACCTCGACGAACTCACCCGACTCGAGCCGCTTGATCGTGCCGGTCTCGACCCCGTGGTGGACCAGCTCGTCGTCCTTGCGCTGCAGCCCGAGGCAGATCCGGCGAGTGACCATGAAGGCGATCGGCGGTAGCACGATCAGCCCGATCCGGACGAACCACGTGATCGCGTTGACCGAGAGGTGGAACTTGTACGCGATGATGTCGTTGCCACCCTCGACCAGCAGCAGCAGGTAGAAGGTGAGCGCCATGGCACCGAGAGCGGTCCGGTTGGGGCGGTAGCGCGGCCGGTCCAGCAGGTTGTGGTGCTCGCGGTCACCGGTGGCCCACTGCTCGAGGAACGGGTAGAGAAGCATCAACGTGAAGATGAGCCCGGGCAGCACGATGGCCGGAAGGAAGATGTTCCAGCTGATCGTGTGCCCGAACACGTTCGTCTCCCAGTTGACCATCGCGCGGACCGCGCCGTCCATGAAGCCCATGTACCAGTCCGGCTGCGACCCGGCGGTCACCTGCGTGGGGTTGTAGGGCCCGAACAGCCAGATGGGGTTGATCTGGGCCAGCCCGCTCAGCAAGGCGGTCACGGCGAAGACGAGGAAGAAAAACCCTCCAGCCTTCGCCATGTAGATCGGGAGGAACTTCATCCCGACCACGTTGTGCTCGGTGCGCCCCTCGCCCGGGAACTGCGTGTGCTTCTGGTACCAGATCATCATGAGGTGCGCGGTGATCAGGCCGAGGATGATGCCGGGGATCAGGAGGATGTGGATCGGGTACAGCCGGGCGATGAACGTCTCGCCGGGGAACTCCCCGCCGAAGACGAAGAACGCGGCGTACGTCCCGACGACCGGAATCGACTCCATGATCGCGTATCCGATCCGCAGGCCGGTGCCGGACAGCAGGTCGTCCGGCAGGGAGTAGCCGGCGAACCCCTCGAGGATGCCGAGGATCAGCAGGGTCGCGCCGATCACCCAGTTGAGCTCGCGGGGCTTGCGGAAGGCGCCGGTGAAGAACACGCGCATCAGGTGCACGGCCATCGCGGCGACGAACAGCAGCGCGGCCCAGTGGTGCACCTGCCGCATGAACAGGCCACCTCGAACGTCGAACGAGATGTCCAGGCTCGAAGCGTAGGCCTGGGTCATCTCGACGCCCTTGAGCGGGACGTAGGACCCGTCGTACTCGACGATCGCGGTGCCCGGGTTGAACCACAAGGTCAGGTAGACGCCCGACAGCAGCAGGATGATGAACGAGTAGAGGGCGATCTCGCCGAGCATGAACGACCAGTGGTCCGGGAAGACCTTGTTGAAGCTGCGGCGCAGGAACCCGGCGGCGCCGAGCCGGTCGTCGACGAAACGAATGGCCGCCTCGGGGGCGGACTGCTTCCTCGCCATCAGCCACGCTCCCAGAAGCTCGGGCCGACCGGTTCTCGAAAATCGCTCGTGGCGACGAAGTACCCGTCCTTGTCGACGGCGATCGGCAGCTGCGGCAGCGGACGCGCGGCGGGGCCGAAGACGACGTGCGCGCCGTCCACGATGTCGAACGTGGACTGGTGGCAGGGGCAGAACAGATGCTTGGTCTGCTGCTCGTAGAGGCTGATCGGGCAACCGGCGTGAGTGCAGATCTTCGAGTAGGCGACGTGCCCGTCGACGGTCCACTTCTGCCTGGTGTCCCCGCGCAGCTCGCCCGGTCGAGTGCGGATCAGCAGGGCGGCGGCCTTGGCCAGCTCGGTGTGGCTGTGCACACCCGGCGGGATCACCGTGGCCATCCCGCCAATGCGCAGGTCGCCCAGCTTGATCGGCTGCCCGGTGCCCTCGTCGACGAGCCGGGCACCCCTCTTCCACGCGGTGGTGCGCAGCTTCTTGTAGGGCAGCGGGCCGAGGTCGCGGAGGAGCGGCAGCGCGGCGAGCGGCAGGATCCCCAGCGACAGCCCCAGCGAGCGCTTGATGAGCGACCGGCGCGGGAGCCCGCTGTCGGCGATCCCCGCCTGGAGGTCGTTGACGGTGCCGTCGATCTCCTCGTCGGACGAGGTGAACGGGTGCCGCTTCTGGACCCACTCCTGGGCCGACATCAGTCCGCGCGCCCACGCGACCGCTCCGGCCCCGATGCCGCCCAACGCGAGGAACAGGGCGATACCGATGAGCATGTTCTGAGCGCGCAGTGCGACCAGACCGTCCTCGGCCGGCTGCCAGCGGATCACCGCGAAGAACACCAGGATCACGCCGAGGACGGGCAGCAGGAACAGCGCCGCGATGATCCGCTCGAGCCGCTTGGCCGCCGCGGGATCGACGTCGGTTTTGCGCGGCGGGGTCTCGACCGGCGCCGGGTAGACCTCCTCCGGCGGCTCCGCGGCCGCCTGGCTTCCCACGTGGCGCGAGGGTGCCGTCCCGGCCTCCTGCACGAACCGCTGCTCGTACGCGCCGACGCCCCCGCCGGGGGCGCCCTGCTGGCCACCGCGGAGCACGGCGCCTTCCCCCTCGACGCCGCCGCCGCGCGAGCCCGCCCGGGCGTCCGCGACCGAGACCGCCTCGTTCTCCTCGGGGCTGCCCTGCCCGCTGATCGGCGCCGGGCTCCGCAGGCGCTTTCTGATGTCGCCGCCCGCGTCGTACGACGTCTTCGGCTCATCCCTGTCACTCATGCCGTGCCCCGATCCAGATCGCGAAGCCGACGAGCAGCGTCATACCGACGAGGAAGACCACCAAGCCCTCGGAGACCGGGCCGATCCGGCCGAGCCCGAACCCGCCCGGATCCGGCTGCTCGCGGATCGTGGTGATGAAGGCGATGACGTCCCGCTTCTGCTGCGGGGTGAGCTGCGAGTCACCGAACACCGGCATCGACTCCGGGCCGGTGAGCATCGCCTCGTAGATGTGCTTCGGGGTCACGCCTTCGAGCGAGGGCGCGTACTTGCCCCGGCTGAGCGCCCCGCCCTGCCCCGACGCGTTGTGACACTGGGAGCAGTTGGTGCGGAACAGGTCGCCGCCCTCCTGCACGTCGCCGTCGCTCGGGTCGTACTGCTCGGGCTTGGGGATCGCCGGCCCCGGACCGAGCGAGGCGATGTAGGCCGCGAGCTGGTCGATCTGGGCCTGCGTGAACACCGGGGGCTTGCGCGGGGCCTGCGCACCCGGGTTGGCGAGCGGCATCCGGCCGGTGCCGACCTGGAAGTCGACGGCCGCGGCGCCGACGCCGATCAGGCTGGGGGCGTCGCTGCCCCCCTCCGCGTTGAGGCCGTGGCAGCTCGAACAGCTCTGCAGGTACAACGCCCGGCCCTGCTCGATCGCCAGCGACTGGTCGGGTCGCGGCTGCGCCCGCCCGGCCGGCGCGAGCAGCGCGTAGCCCCCACCGAGCAGCAGCAACGCGAGCACGACGACGGCGGTGGCCGGGGGCATCCTGCGGCGCCTACGCGGGGCCGGCGACTTCACGGGCATCTCCGATCGCAGGTCGTCGTCGGGCGTGGTCACGGGACGGGTCACGGGACGGGCGGCTTTGGATGAGGTTGGTCACTGGATGAGGTAGACGGTGGTGTACAGCGCGACCCAGACCACGTCGACGAAGTGCCAGTAGTAGGAGACCACGATCGCACTGGTGGCCTTCTCGGGCGTGAACCGGCCGGCGTAGGTGCGGGCGAGGATGAGCACGAAGGCGACGAGCCCACCGGTGACGTGCAGTCCGTGGAACCCGGTGAGCAGGTAGAACGCCGACCCGTAGGAGTGCGTGGAGATCGTCACCCCCTCACGGATCAGCTCGAAGTACTCGTAGAGCTGGACCATGACGAAGATCGTCCCCATGATCAGGGTCGCCGTGAACCAGCGGCGCAGCTTGTGGACGTCGCCGCGTTCCGCGGCGAACACGCCGACCTGGCAGACGAAGCTGGACGCGATCAGCAGGATCGCGTTGGGAAGCGTGAGCGCGATGTTGAGATGGACGTCCTCGGGTGGCCACGCGGTCGCGACCGAGCGGAGCGTGAAGTAGATCGCGAACAGCGCCGCGAAGAACATCAGCTCGCTGGACAGCCACACCACCGTCCCGATGCTGACCATGTTCGGGCGGCCGTGCTGCCCCTGCCCGCCGTGCGGGAACTCCTGCTCAACCGCCGTCGCAGTCGTCACGGCTGGCCATTATGGACGTAGGTCGTCGTGATGCACGAAGCCCCCTTGCCCGCGCCCTGGCGCGTCGGAACCGGGTCATAGGCTCCGGTCGTGTTCCGGTTCGCCTCGGGCCTGGTCGTGCCCGTCCACGACGCGTACGGCGGCCCGCCTCCGCTCACGCCGCTACGCATGCTGACCGCCTGGGAGTTCAATCCCTGGCTGATCGCCGGGATCGTCGCCGCCGCCGCGCTCTACGTCGTCGCGCTCGTCCGGTTGCGCCGTCGAGGCGACCGGTGGCCGGTGTGGCGGGCCGTGTCGTTCCTCGGTCTCGGGCTCGGATCGGTGCTCTACGTGACCTGTGGCGCGCTCGGCGTCTACGACGGCACGCTGTTCAGCGCGCACGCCGTCCAGCACATCGTCCTCATGACCGTCGCGCCGGTGTTCCTCGGGCTCGGCGCCCCGGTCACGCTGTTCCTGCGCACCTGGCGACGCCGGCCGCGCGGCGCCCTCCTGGGCGTGCTGCACAGCGCCCCGGTGCGGGTCCTGCACTTCCCGCCCGTCGGGTTGGCGCTCTACGTCGCCAGCCCGTTCGCGCTCTACTTCACCGGGTGGTACGAAGCGACGCTGCGCAACCCCGTCCTGCACGAGGTCCAGCACCTGCTGTTTCTGGGCCTCGGCGTCGCGTTCCTGTGGCCGATCCTCGGCCTGGACCCCGTGCCCGGTCGGGTCCCCTACCCGCTGCGCCTGCTGCTCGTGTTCGTGTCCATGCCGTTCCACGCCTTTCTCGGCATCGCCATCATGGGCGGCGACTCCTTGATTGCCGGCGACTACTACGCGGCGGTCGGCCGGACGTGGGGAGCCTCCCCGCTGTCCGACCAGAGCACCGGCGGGGCGATCCTGTGGGCCTCCGGCGACCTCGTCGCGCTGTTGCTCGTCGCGGCGCTCGGGGTCCAGTGGATGCGGGCCGACGAGCGCGAGGCCGCGCGGGAGGACCGCCGCCTCGACCGGCTGGAGGCGGCGCGAACGGCCGCCTCCGTCGCGCCGGCGGGTGTGTCCCCCAGGGGCGATGTCGGCGGAGCGCCGCCGGTCCAGGCGGAGCGTTTTTTGACTGCAACGGTACGTAATCAGTATCGTCGGTTCTAGTCACTGGCGCCCGCGGGCCCGTCTGGAGGTGGCATGACGACAGGCGCACGCCCCGACGGCGCTTCCGGCAGGTCCGGCCCCCGGCCTGGCGAGCGCGGCCGCGCGCGTCCGGTCTGCGGGGCGCAGCTGACGTCGTACAACCCCGGCCCGAACTGCTACCGCCACACGGTGGCGGTGCCGTGGCGGGGTCCCGGGACGCCGCAGAAGTAGCGGCGGCCACCGCGGGGGCCCGACCTCGCACCGCGCCTCGACCCGCGCCGGACCACGGGCGCGGGTCCCGCGCCGCGCGTCTCCGCGCACCCCGGGTCGGTCCGGCGGGCCGTCGGACCCGTGGTCGACGCCGGGCTCCCCGGCGCGGCGCCGGGCCCCCCACCTCGCTGCGGATAGCATCCAGGACGGCGCGAGCGCCGCGACCGGCGTCCCCGACGGCTGCGAGGATTTCCACACGATGACGAGCCCGGCCGCCCCGATGCGGGTCCTCATCTACAGCGACGACGCGGCCGTGCGGGAGAAGGTGCGGTTGTCGCTCGGGCGCCGCCCCGCGCCCGACGTCCCTCCCGTCGAGGTCGTCGAGGTGGCCACCGAGCCCGCGGTCGTCGCCGCGGTGGACGATGGGAGGATCGACGTGCTGGTCCTGGACGGCGAGGCGTGGCCGGCCGGCGGCTTGGGCATCTGTCGCCAGCTCAAGGAAGAAATCGAGGATTGTCCGCCCGTGCTCGTACTGATCGAACGTCGAGACGATGCCTGGCTGGCCGCCTGGTCGCGCGCCGACGCGGTGCTTCCGCAGCCGGTCGACCCGATCCGGCTGGCCGAGGCGGTCGCGGAGCTGCAGCGGCAGCGGGCCGCGGGGATGCCGGTGCAGCGCTGATGAACATTCCGGCGTGGTGTGGATTCTGCGGGGAGTCGTTCCGGCTGCACGAGGTGCTGGAGGGCGGCAACGCGGGGGCGTGCCCGCGCTGCGGTGAGGCGTTCGCCAGTGGCTACTCGGCGGTGCTCGCGGCGGCGGTGAACCAGCTGCGTGCCGCGGCGGACGCGCTGGACTCGGCGGCGCGTCAGCTCGCCGACGTTGCCCCGGCACTGCACGTGGACCGGCGCAAGTTGTACGCCGAGCTGGACGACGCGCTCGAGCGGTGACCCGCTCCTGGCCGGCCCTGCTGGCCGCCCTGCTCCGGGGGGAGTCGCTGTCGGCGGCTGACGCGGGCTGGGCCATGGAGCAGATCATGGCCGGCGAGGCGACAGCCGCCCAGGTGGCGGGGTTCGCGATCGCCCTGCACGCGAAGGGGGAGACGCCTCCCGAGGTGTCGGGCCTCGCGGCGGTCATGCTCAGGCGCGCGGCACCGCTCGACATCGACGGTCCGCTCCTCGACACGTGCGGCACCGGAGGCGACCGCGCGCACACCGTGAACATCTCGACGATGGCCGCGGTGGTCGCCGCGGCCACCGGGGCCCGGGTCGTCAAGCACGGCAACCGCGCGGCGTCGTCGTCGTGCGGGTCCGCCGACCTGCTGGAGGCCCTCGGGGTCGTGGTCGACCTCACTCCCGACGCGGTGGCGGAGTGCCTCGCGGCGGTCGGGATCGGTTTCTGTTTCGCGCCGGTGTTTCATCCGGCGCTGCGGCACGCCGCCGCTCCCCGCCGTGAGCTCGGTGTGCCCACCGTCTTCAACTTCCTCGGTCCGCTCACGAACCCGGCTCGCCCGTCCGCGCAGGTGGTGGGCGTCGCCGACGCGCGCATGGCCGCGGTGATGGCGGGCGTGCTGGCGGGCCGCGGCATCAGCGCGTTGGTGTTCCGGGGCGACGACGGGCTCGACGAGTTGACGCCGACGACGACGTCGCACGTGTGGGTCGTCCACGACGGAGCGGTGCGCGAGGAACGGCTGGACCCGAGGGATCTCGGGATCAAGCCCTGCACCGTCGACGAGCTGCGCGGCGGCGACGCGGCGTCGAACGCGCGCGTCGCTCGCGAGGTGCTCGGCGGGGCGGACGGTCCGGTGCGCCACGCGGTGTTGCTCAACGCCGCGGCTGCCCTGGTCGCCGCGCGCGGCGACGGTGGGGGATCCCTGCCCGCGATGCTCTCCCAGGCGTGGGCCGACGCGGCCACGGCCGTCGACTCGGGCGCCGCCGCCCACCTGCTCGACCGCTGGTCCCGCGCCACGCGACGGCTGGCCGGCTCCGGCTGACCGACCTCAGAGTCAGTCGGTGTCGTCGAAACCGAGCGCGAACGCGGCCTCGAGGCCGTGGTGGGAGTAGGTGCGAAAGGCGATGTGCGTCTCCGTCGCGAGCACCCCCGGCACCTTGTTCAGCCGGTCCGCGATGATGTCGGCGAGCTGCTCGTGCTCGCGGACGCGCACCATCGCGATGAGGTCGACGTCTCCGGTCACCGAGTAGACCTCGGTCACCCGATCGAGGTCCGCGATCGCCTCGGCGACCTCGGGGATGCGGTCGACGGCGGCCTTGACGAGCACGATCGCGGTGATCATGTGGTGAGCCTAGCGTCGGGCGCGGCCACGAGCCGGGTCGACGCGGACGCTCACCGCGCCCGGGTGCTCGCGGCCCGGTCCGGCGCGGATCCAGGTCCCCAGCCGCTGTGCGCCGAACGCCGGCGAGCACCACACGCCGTCGAGCTCGACGAGCCGGGATCCCGCCTCCATCCACCGCAGCACGCACTCCATCTCCTCCGCGCTCGCGGCGGGCGTGGGGCCGGGACCGGAGGCAACCGTTTCCGCGGTCGCGACGAGCGCCTCCACGTAAGGGCGGGCCGCAGCGCCGGGCGGCACGACGCCGGCGGCGGCGAGGCGGCCGTGGCGGACGACGGCCAGCTCCCAGCTCCGCTGCGTCGTCGCGCCACTCGTCGCGCGGGCGGCCACGAGATGCGGACATGCGGCGAGGGCGGACAGCCGCTGCAGCCGGGCCGTGCCGCGCGCGAACGCGGCCACCCGGTCCCGGTGCGCCGCGGCCTCTTCGAAGCGCAGGTGGTGGGCCAACATGGCGATCCGCCGCTCGCCGGCGGCGACGACCGCGCCCGGGTCGGCCGTCAGCGCGGTGCGCGTCGCCGCGACGACGACGGCGTACGCGTCGATGTCCTGCCTGCCCTCGCACGGCGCGCCGCACCGCCCCATGCCGGCGAGCGCGCACGCGGGGGAGCGGTGCCGGGGGGACAGCCGCGCCGTGCACTGGCGCAGCGGGAACGTGTCGTGCAGCGCGGCCATCGCCAGGGCCGCGGGCCGCATCCCGGAAAACGGTCCCGCATACGTCGCCCCGTCGTGGCGGACCTGCCGCACGAGCGCGAGCCGGGGAAACGGCTCGACGGTGAGCTTCAGGTAGAGCGAACGCTCGGGGAACCGGGACCGGCGGTTGTAGCGCGGTTTGTGTTCCGCGATCAAACGGAGCTCGCGGACCTCCGCCTCCAGCCCCGTCGCGCACGGGATCGACACCACGTCTTCGGCGAGCCCGACCATCTCACCGATGCGCCGGCGGGTCTCCGCCGCGGTGAAGTACGTCCGCACCCGCGTGCGCAGGTTCGTGCTCTTGCCGACGTACAGCACCTCCCCGCGCCCGTCCGTGAACAGGTAGACACCGGGGACCGCGGGCACACGCTCGGCGAGGTGGCGTTTGCGGCGCTGCGCCGGCGTGATTTCCGTCGAGAACGCGCGCAGCTCCTCCAGCGAGTGCACGCCGATCGTCCCCACCCGGGCGAGGAGCCCGTGCAGGACGTCGACGGTGGCGCGTGCGTCGGCGAGTGCCCGGTGGCACGGCTCGGTCCCGGCGTGGAACAACCGAGCGAGCGTGCGCAGCCGGCAGTCGGGCGCCTCGTCACGGGTGAGCACCCGACGGGCGAGCCGTGCGGTGTCGAGCGCGTCGACGTGCGGCAGGTCCAGCCGGGTGCGGGCGCTGGCCGCGCGCAGGAAACCGAGGTCGAACGGGGCGTTGTGCGCCACGAGCACGGCGCCCCGCACGAACTCGGCGAACGACGGCAGCACCGCCTCGATTCGCGGTGCGTCCGCCACCATCGACTCCGTGATCCCGGTGAGGACCGCGATGAAGGCCGGGATGGGCCCCGCCGGCCGGACGAGCGTCTGGAACTCGCCGAGCACCTCCCCGCCGCGCACCTTGACCGCCCCGATCTCCGTGATCGCGTCGTCGGACGCCGACCCCCCGGTGGTCTCCAGGTCGATGACGACGAACGTCACCTGCGACAGCGGCGTGCCCAGCTCGTCGAGGCTGGCCTGGACAGCGGCGGTCACAGGGGCGGGGGTCTCGGTCGCGGGGGTCACGGCGGGGACGGTAGGGAGCCGCTCGGACAATTCCGCGAGACTGTGCGGTGGGCGGAACGGTGGGCGGCCACGGTGGGCGGCCACGGTGGGCGGCACGGAGCGGCGATGGCGACCTACGCTCGGACGCGGCCCGGCCGAGAAGTGCGGAATCGGAAGCCGGACCGGAGAAGACGCCGGGAAACCAGACAAGGAGTCGCCGTGGTCGTCCCCGTCCCCACCGCCGAGACGCGCTGGCGGTGCACGCTCTGCGGGAACCTGACACGGTTCGACGTCACCCGGACCCTTAGGGTCCGGGAGTACGTCCACCTCGATCTGGGCGGCGAGCCGCGGGTGGACGAGCGCGAGGTGCTCGCGGATTCGGTCGAGCGAGTGACCTGTCGCTGGTGCCAGGCGCAGGACAGCGTCGCCCTCGTGCCGCGCCCGACCGCGTCGTCCGAGTCACCCTCGGACACCGCGGTGGAGCGGCCGCCGGCCGAAACCCCCGTCACCGGCACGACGTAACCGCCCGTGGCGGCGAGGGCGGCGGGGTGCGCGCCGGGGGGACCGCGAAGGGAGCGCGACGGTGTGGACCGCGAGGGTGAGGCAGAGACCGTCGTACAGAGACGCCCAGGAGAAGGGTCGGGAGAGCCATCAGCGAAGTCGCGGACGTCCCACCGCTGCCCGACGAGGTGCGTCAGCGTGTCGTGGCTCTCGCCGCGGACCGGCTCGGCGCGCTCGCCCCGGACGAGGTTCCCCAGTCGCTGCGTCCGTTCGCCCGGTTCACCCCTGCTCGCCGCGCGCGGCTGGCCGCGGCGCCGATCGCCGCCGCGCTCGAGACCGACGAGGGGTTCCGAAACCAGGTCGCCGAGGCGGTGCGGACCGCGCTGCCTGATCTCGCCGCTGCACTCGAGGCCGGTGTCGTCCCCGCCGCCGCCGACCCCCGCGACGTCGCCGCGGCGGCGTACGTGCTGCGTCCCGACGGGTGGGTCGACCTGGTCCGCGTCGCGGTCAGCTCGCTGCAGGCCGACGCGGCGACCCTCGAGCGGAGTGCCGCCGCGGCCGCCGCCGAGCGGTTGCGCGGGCAGCTGGCGGCCGAGCGTGGCCGGGCACGGACCGAGACGCACCGGCTGCGCGAGGAGCTTGCCCTCGTGCGCGACGAGCTGACACGGGTCCGTCGGCAGTTGCGTGAGGCGGGAGAGCGCGTGAAGCGAGCGGAAACCGCGGCGAAGGCGGCCGAGCGCGCCGCCGACGAGGCCCGCAGCGAGGCCGCGGCGGGGGTGGCCACGGCCGACGCCGAGCTGCGCCGGCTTCGGGGCCGCCTCTCCGACGCCGAGGCCGCGGTCGAGACGGCGCGGCGCACCGCGCGGGAGGGACGGGCGATCGACGACGTCCGGCTGCGCGTCCTCCTCGACACGGTGCTCGACGCGGCCGCCGGGCTGCGACGCGAGCTCGCCCTGCCACCCCTCACCGAGCGGCCGGCGGACCTCATCGCCGCCGGCCTCGGACCCGGCGAGGCGCCGGACGTGCAGGCACGCGGGCTCGCCGCCGACGATCCGGTGCTGCTCGATCAGCTGCTCGGCATCCCGCAGGTGCACCTCGTGGTGGATGGATACAACGTCACGAAGGAGGGGTACGGCGCGCAGCCGCTGGAGGCGCAGCGGCAGCGGCTGCTCGCCGGCCTCGGCGGTCTGGCCGCGCAGACACGTGCCGAGATCACGTGCGTGTTCGACGGGGCCGAGCGGGCCACCCCGCTCGCCGTTCCCGCGCCGCGCGGCGTCCGGCTGCTGTTCAGCGCGCCCGACGAGCTCGCCGACGACGTGATCCGTCGACTGGTCGCCGCGGAGCCCCCCGGGCGCGCGGTCATCGTGGTGTCCTCCGACCGCGAGGTCGCCGACGGAGTCCGGGCGTGCGGCGCGCGCGCCGTGCCCGCGGCCCTGCTGTTGCGCCGCCTCGACCGGTGCTGACCGACCACGGGAACTGTCGGAGCCTGCTCGTAGCGTCCGTCCCGGCTGGGCGCCGGCCCGGCGGAGGGAGCCTGAGATGCTCATCGACTGCGACACGTGCACGGCCCGTGGACTCGCGTGCGGCGACTGCGTCGTGGCGGTGATCCTGGGCGCCGACACCCCCGTCGAGCTCGACGGGCCGGCCCGAACGGCGATCGGCACGTTGGCCGACTGCGGCATGGTGCCGCCGCTCCGCCTGTCCCGCCGGGAGGCCGGGTGAGCCGACGCGCGTGCCGACGACAGGTCGCGCCGGCGGCGGCCGGGCCTCACAACGACGCCTACCATCAGCGTGTGGATCGACGTGGGTCTCGCCGAACGCGCCCGCGTCGACTCCTGCGCGCCGGATCGCGGGCGGGTCGCGGGCAGACGGGGCCGGAGCGGCGATGAGCCGAGTGGCGCCAGCGGTCGCGATGGTGCTTCTCCTCCTCGCGCTCGCCACGGTGATCGGGGTGGCCACACCGTGGCGAGCGTTGCCCGCGGCGTCGGGCCGCCCCGTCGCGGCCGCGCCGGACCGCGACTTCACCCCGGCGGAGCGGGCTCGCGAGGACCGTTTCCACCGGGCGGTTCGTCCTCCCGGCTACACCTCACTCCTCGTCGGTCTCGCCGTCGCCGCGCTGCTCGCGTTGACCCCGCTCGGCGCGGGTGTCGTCACCGGTGCCGCCCGGCCGTTCGGCGGCGGCTGGGTGGCCCAGGTGCTGGCGGGTGGGCTCGCGTTGCTGCTCATCGGTCGGATCGCCGTGCTGCCGTTCGACGCTCGTGTCGAGACGGTGCTGCGCCGCGCCGGGCTGTCGACGCAGACCTGGGCGTCGTGGCTCGCGGACGTCGGCAAGGGTTTCGCCGTCTCGAGCGTCCTCACCCTCGTCGGACTCGTCGGGCTCGTCGGGCTCGCTCGCGCGTGGCCGCACCGATGGTGGATCCCGGCGGCGGCGATCGCTGCCGCGCTCGTGTTCGTCGTCTCGTTCGCCGCCCCCGTCGTCGTGGAGCCGTTGTTCAACCGGTTCACCTCGATGCCCGCGGGGCCGTTGCGGGACTCGCTGCTCGACCTTGCCCGCGAGGACGGGGTCCGGGTCGATGAGGTTCTCGTCGCGGACGCGTCCCGTCGGACGACCGCGCTCAACGCCTACGCCTCCGGGTTCGGCGCGACCAAGCGGATCGTCGTCTACGACACGCTGCTGCGCTCCGCCGGGCCCGAGGAGGTTCGGCTCGTGGTCGCCCACGAGCTCGGGCATGCGAAGCGCCGGGACGTCCTGCGCGCGAGCGTCATCGGCGCGCTCGCGGCGGCGATCGTCGTGTGCCTGCTCTTCGTCCTTCTCGGCCCCGGCGCCGGCGACCCGCGCCTGTTGCCCCGAGTTCTGCTCCTGATCAGCGTCGTCGGGCTCGTCGCCGCCCCGGTCGGCACGCTCGTCAGCCGGCGGGTCGAGGCGTTCGCGGACGTGCACTCGTTGGATCTCACCCGGGACCCCGCAACGTTCGTCGCCTCCGAGCGCCGGCTCGCGCTCCGCAACCTCTCCGACCTCGACCCGTCGCCGCTCGTCTACGCGATGTTCGCGACGCATCCGAGCGCACCCCAGCGGATCGCGCTCGCGCGGACATGGGCGCGGGTGCACGGGGTGCCGGAGCCGCCGTCGGCGGTGGCGCCGTCCGTCCGGCCCCCCGTGTCGCACCGATGACCCGCGTCCTCGTCGTCACAAACGACTTTCCGCCCCGGCCGGGCGGCATCCAGATGTTCGTGCATGCCCTCGCGGCCCGACTGCCCGACGTCGTCGTCTACGCGCCGGCGTGGCGAGGGGACGCCGCCTTCGACGCGGCCCAGCGGTTCCCCGTGGTGCGCCACCCGACGTCGCTGATGCTGCCGTTGCCCACGGTCCTGCGCCGGGTCCGTGCCGTCGCCCGCGACGCCGGATGCACCGCCGTCTGGTTCGGCGCCGCGGCCCCGCTCGCCCTGCTCGCCCCCCAGCTCCGTGCGGCGGGAGCGCACCGCGTCGTCGCGTCGACCCACGGTCACGAGACCGGCTGGGCGATGCTGCCCGGTGCGCGGCAGGTCCTGCGTCGCATCGGGGAGCACGTGGACGTGCTGACGTATCTCGCCGACTACACGCGGCGGCGGATCGCGGGCGCCCTCACCCCCGGGGCTGCGCACCGGATGCGCCAGCTGTCACCGGGAGTCGACACGGACAGGTTCCGCCGTGGCGCCGGCGGCGAGGCCGTCCGCGCAGACCTGGGGCTGACCGATCGACCGGTCGTGGTGTGCGTCTCGCGGCTGGTCCCCCGCAAGGGCCAGGACGTCCTCGTTCGCGCGATGCCCCGCATCCGGTCGCGGGTCCCTGACGCGGCCCTGCTGCTCGTCGGCGGGGGCCCCTACCGCGGCCGGCTGGAGCGGCTCGTCGACGACGTCGGGGTGCGACAAGCGGTCCGGTTCACCGGGTCGGTGCCGTGGGCACGGCTCCCGGCCTACTACGACGCCGGCGACGTGTTCGCGATGCCGTGCCGCACGCGGAACGCGGGGCTCGACGTCGAAGGCCTCGGCATCGTGTACCTGGAGGCGTCGGCCACCGGGTTGCCGGTCGTCGCGGGCGCCTCCGGTGGCGCTCCGGAGGCGGTGCTCGACGGGGTGACGGGACACGTCGTCGACGGTCGCGACGTCGACGACGTCGCGCGCCAGGTCTCACGGCTGCTCGCGGACCGGCGAGGGGCCCGGGCGATGGGGGAGCAGGGCCGGGCCTGGGTCGAGCGGCAGTGGCGCTGGGAGACCATGGCCCACCGGTTGGCGGGGATGCTGGACGGGTCGCGCTCGCTCGAGTGAGTCAGCGGGCGGGTCAGGAGTAGAGCGCCTCGATCTCTTGCCCGAAGTCCTTGAGCACCACGGTGCGCTTCAGCTTGAGCGTCGGGGTCAACTGGCCGCCCGCCTCGGTGAAGTCGACGTCGAGGATCCTGAACTTCTTGATCGCCTCGGCTTTCGACACCGCCTTGTTGGCGTCGTCGACGACCTGCTGGATCTCGGCGAGCAGATCCGGATCGTCCTTGAGCTCCTTCGCCGTCCGGCCGGCCTTGCCCTTCTCCTCCGCCCAACCCGGCAGCGTGTCAGGGTCGAGCGTGATCAGGCTTCCGATGAAGGGCTGCTGGTCACCGACGACCATGCACTGGCTGATGAGGTAGTGCGAGCGCAGCCGGTCCTCCAGGACCGCCGGCGCGACGTTCTTGCCCCCGGCCGTGACGATGATCTCCTTCTTGCGACCGGTGAGGCGCAGGAAGCCGTCGGCGTCGAGTTCGCCGAGGTCACCGGTGTGGAACCACCCGTCCGGGTCCAGCACCTCCTCGGTCGCCGCGGGGTTGTTCCAGTAACCGACGAAGATATGGCCGCCGCGCAGCAGCACCTCACCGTCTTCCGCGATCTTCACGCCGCCGCCCGGGATCGGGCGCCCGACGGTGCCGATCTTCAGCGCCTGCGGGAGGTTCACGGTGGCGGCGGCGGTCGTCTCGGTCAGCCCGTAACCCTCGAGCACCGTCACCCCGATGCCCCGGAAGAAGTGCCCGAGTCGCGCGCCGAGCGGCGCACCGCCGGAGACGGCGTACCGCACCCGCCCGCCCAGCGCGGAGCGGAGCTTGCCGTAGACCAACCGGTCGAACAGCATGTGCCTGAGCCGCACCCCGATGCCGACGCCTCCCGCGTCGCGCGCCTCGCTGTAGGCGATCGCCGTCCCGGCCGCCGCGTCGAAAATGCGGCCCTTGCCCTCGCCGTGCGCCTTTTGCCGAGCGGTATTGAACACCTTCTCGAACACGCGGGGGACGGACAGGATGAAGGTCGGCCGGAACGTCGCGAGGTCCGCCAGCAGGTTCTTCGCGTCGGGGCCGTGGCCCATCCGCACCCGGTTCTCCACGCAGCCGACCTGGATGAGCCGGGCGAACACATGCGCGAGCGGGATGAACAGCAGCGTCGACGCGTCACTCGAGAACAGCTCCCGGAGCCCCTCGCCGGTCGCGTTGCGCGCATCGAAGACGAAGTTCCCGTGCGTGAGCTCGCACCCCTTGGGGCGACCCGTCGTCCCGGACGTGTAGATGACGGTGGCGAGGCTGGACGAGCCGATGCCCGCCCGCCGCTCCTCGATGAGGCCGTCCGCCACATGCGCGCCGTTCGCGGACAGCGTCGCGACGGCCCCGTTGTCCAACCGCCACACCTCGCGCAGGTGGGGCAGCCGGTCGCGCACCGTGGCCACCGTCGCCGCGTGGTCACCGGTTTCCACGAACGCGGCGACCACACCCGAGTCGGCCATGATCCACTCGACCTGCTCGGGGGAGGACGTCTCGTACACCGGGACCGTGACCCCGCCGCACACCCAGATCGCGTAGTCGCACAGCGTCCACTCGTACCGCGTCTTCGACATCAGGGCGACGCGGTCGCCGGCTTGCACACCGGCGGCGACGAGACCCTTGGCGACCGCGACGACCTCCTCCAGGAACTCGCGCGCGCTCACGTCCTGCCACACGCCGTCTCGGCGACGGGCGAACACCACCACGTCCGGTTCCTCGGCCGCGTTACGGAACACCGCGTCGGTGCAGTTCTCCGTCGGCCCGACCGTGACCACCGCGGGAACGCTGTACTCGCGCACCGTGACTCCCTGTCCAGAGGACGCGGCATTTGGCGCCGCGCCACGCTGCGTGACGGAAACGTTCGACTGAACCGTAGCGTGCCGGTGGTTGCCGCGAAGCAAGACGGTCGAATTCGACCGATAGCCCCGGCCCGGAGATCACGGGACGACGGCGAGGACACTGCCGGCGTGCCGTGGGTTGACTTCATCGACGAGACGTTCATCGTCGCCGATCCCTCGACGGTGGCGGCCGCGGTGGCCGACCCCGCGCGATGGCGGTGCTGGTGGCCCGACCTGGATCTCGCCGTGTTCATGGATCGCGGAGAGCAGGGAATCCGGTGGACGGTCGCCGGCGCCCTCATCGGGTCCAGCGAGGTCTGGCTGGAGCGGTTCGGCGACGGCGTCATCGTGCATTACTTCCTGCGCGTCGACCCCACCCGCGAGGGAAGCTCGACCGAGCCTATGACCGGCTCGCCCCGCCGCCTGCGACGACTCGCGCGCCGGGTCACCCGCGACCGCGTGCTCGCGTGGAGGCGGGCGGTGAACGAGCTCAAGGACGAACTCGAGGCGGGCCGGCCGGTGGGCATGCCGCGCCCGGATGCTGCTCGTGAGCAGGCGACCGCTGTGGCCGGCGACGACCGACGGCCGTAGCGACGACGATCGCCGAGCGGGGGGATCGCTAAAGCGGGGGGATCGCTAAAGCGGGGGGAGTGAGCCGGCATGGCTGACGAGGCGACCGCCGAGATCGTGATCGGCGCCGGGAGAGGCGCCATTATGAACGTGATTGCAGACTTCGCGGCCTATCCCGAGTGGGCGCATTACGTCACCCGCGCGGAGGTGGTCGAGTGGGGGGTGCACGGCCGGGCCCATCGCGTCCGGTTCGTCCTCGACGCCGGCATGATCAAAGACGAGTACACGCTGGAGTACGACTGGGAGGACGACGACGCGGTCCACTGGCACCTCGTGCGCGGGCGGATCCTCAAGGAGATGGACGGCACCTACGCGCTGTCCGCGACGCCGGCCGGCACCGTGGTCCGCTACCGGCTCGCGGTCGCACTGCACATCCCGATGCCGGGGCTGGTGAAACGGCAGGCCGAACGAGTGATCATGGATATGGCGTTGCGGGAGCTGAAGCGACGGGTCGAGTCCCGCTCCGCGGAGGCGGGCGGCCCCCGCTCCGACGAGTAGGCTCGCGGCTTGTGCGCGTGCTGCTGTTCACCGGCAAGGGGGGCGTCGGCAAGACGACGGCGGCCGCGGGGACCGGGATCCTCGGGGCGATACGCGGCCGCAAGACGCTCGTCCTGTCGACCGACGCCGCGCACTCCCTCGCGGACGCGTTCGACGCCGACGTGCGCACGGAGCCGACGGAGATCGACGCCGGACTGTTCGTGCAGCAGGTGGACACCCAGCGACGGTTCGAGCAGACCTGGGCCGAACTGCAGCGCTACCTGGTGAGCGTGCTGGACGCCGCGGGCGTCGACCCGATCGAGGCCGAGGAGCTCACCGTCCTGCCCGGGGCCGAGGAGGTCCTCGCGCTGCTGGAGGTGCGGGCGCAGGTGCGCTCGGGCCGCTGGGACCTAGTGGTGGTCGACTGCGCCCCGACCGCGGAGACCCTGCGGCTGCTCGCCCTCCCGGACGCGCTCGGCTGGTACATGAACCGGGTGTTCCCGCTCGAGCGGCGGATGGTCCGATCGCTGCGCCCGGTGCTCAGCCGCGTCGCCGGCGTCCCGATGCCGCAGGACGGGGTGTTCGACGCGATCGAGCGCCTGCACGGGGAGCTCGCCGACGCGCGTCGCGTGCTCACCGACGCCGCCACCTCCTCGGTGCGCCTGGTCCTCACCCCGGAGTCGGTCGTGGTCGCCGAGGCGCGGCGAACCCTGACCTCGCTGACGCTCTACGGCTACAGCGTCGACGCCGTGATCGCGAACCGGGTGTTCCCCGCCGGGAGTGGGGACAGCTGGCGAGCCGGGTGGGTGGCGGCGCAGAGCCGGCAGCTCGCCGACGTCGAGGCGACGTTCGCGCCGCTGCCGGTCTACCGCTCGTCCTTCCGTGCCGGCGAGCCGGTCGGGTTGGAGGAGCTCGCCGCCTTCGCGGCCGAGGCGTACGGCAGCGGGCCGCGCGGCGCCGACCCGTTCGCGGTCGCCAGCCTCGGCGAGCTCGTCGCCGTCGACCGCGAGGACGACCAGTTCGTGCTCTCCCTCGCGCTGCCCCTGGCGGATCGCCGCGACGTGCACCTCGCGCGCAAGGGCGACGAGCTCGTCGTCACGGTGGGGTCGCACCGGCGGCCCATCTCGCTGCCGAGCGCGTTACGACGCTGCGAGGTGTCCGGGGCGTCGCTGCGCGACGGTCGGCTGCGCGTGGCGTTCGTGCCCGATCCGCGCGTGTGGATGCGGTCGTGACCCGTCGGGTGCGGTCGTGAGCCGTCGGGGGCGCTCATGACGCAGGACACCGGGACCGTCGCCGAGGAAGCCGCACGCCTCGTCGCCGCACTCCAACAGTGGGCACGGCACACGGCGGGCGCGGGCCTCGCCGGGTTGGGGGCGCGGGTCGCGACCGGGTCGACCGAGTGTCAGCTCTGCCCGCTCTGCCAGCTGCTGTCGCTGGCCAAGCACGCCAACCCGGAGGTGCTCGTTCACCTGTCCGACGCCAACGCGGCCCTGCTCGCCGCGGTCCGGGCGATCCTCGAGGCCCGTGACCGCGCGGGCGCCGGAGCGCGGCCCGGCGGCCTGGAGCACATCGAGATCAGCTGAGGGGCGACGGCGTGGGCTTGACCATCGGGATCGACGTCGGGGGGACCAAGGTCGCCGCAGGGGTGGTGGACGAGCGCGGGCACATCGTCGCCGAGGTCCGCCGGGAAACGCCGGCGCGCGACCCGAAGGCGGTCGAGGACACGATCGCGGCCGCGGTCGAGGACCTCGCGCCCGGCGCGACGGTTGTCGCGGTCGGCGTGGGGGCGGCGGGGTTCATCGACGCGAGCGGGGACAACGTGCTGTTCGCACCCAACCTCGCCTGGCGCAACGAACGGCTGCGGGAGGCGATCGAGCGCCGGCTCGGGATGCCGGTCACGGTCGAGAACGACGCGAACGCCGCCACGTGGGCCGAGGCGCGGTTCGGCGCCGGACGCGGCTTCTCGCACCTCGTCTGCGTCACGGTCGGCACCGGGATCGGCGGTGGGATCGTCCTGGGCGGCGAGCTCTACCGGGGGCGGTGGGGCCTGGCGGGGGAGTTCGGGCACATGCGGGTCGTGCCGGACGGGATCCGTTGCGGCTGCGGCAACAAGGGGTGCTGGGAGATGTACGCCAGCGGTAGCGCGCTCGTCCGTGCCGCCCGAGAGTTGCTCGCGGCCGACTCGCCGATCGGCGAGCGGCTGCGCGAGCTGTGCGGCGGCGACCCGGCGACGGTGACCGGTCCGATCGTGACGACCGCGGCGATGGAGGGTGACCCGGCCGCGGGGGAGCTGTTCGACGAGCTCGCCCAGTGGCTCGGGCAGGGGATCGCGACGCTCACGGCCCTGCTCGACCCCGAGTGCGTCGTGGTCGGCGGCGGGGTATCGGAGGCCGGCGCGGTGCTGCTCGCGCCGGCCCGCGAGGCGTTCCGCCGGTCACTCACCGGCCGTGGTTTCCGGCCGGAGCTGACGATCCGGCTCGCGGAGCTTGGCAACGCCGCCGGCCTGATCGGCGCCGCCGACCTTGCCCGGCGTCGGTCGAGTCCCGTCGGCGCGCCGCGGCGCGCGTGACCCTGCCGTCACCGCTGGGTTCCCCGGTGCCGGGGGCCCAGCCGTGTCGCCAGCGCAAGCTCGACGACGGCGAGCCCGGTGAGCAGGCCGAACGGCACCGTGAAGCCGCCGGTCGCGTCGCGCAGCGCACCGACCAGCACCGGCGCGGCGGCGGCCGCGGTGTAGGACACGAGGAAGACCATCGCGGTCAGCCGGCTGGACGCGGCTGGGTCCGCGGCGTAGTCGACGAGCAGCACCATGGCCAGCGAGAACCCGCCGCCGAGACCGAGGCCCAGCACGGTGGCGGCCGCCCACGGCCACGTCAACGGAATGGCGACCAGCCAGCCGGCGCCGAGGACGGTGCACACGAGAGCGCCCAGCAGGAAGGGGCGCCGGTCGACGCCGCGGTCGGCGAGGGTCGGGAGGGCGAGGGCCGCGGCCAACTGCGCGAGGTTCGAGCCGCCGAGGAGCGCCCCGGCCGCGCTCGGCGACCACCCGTGCGCCTGGTACGCCGGCGCGAGCCAGGCCAGGTAGGCGTACGCCAGCGAGGACTGCACGCAGAGGAAGCCGGCGAGCAGCCACGCCGGACGGCTTCCCCACGGTAACCGTCCCGACCGCGCCTCCCGGCGTGGCTCGCGCTCGTTGACGCGGCGGCTCACCGGGAGCCAGGCCACGGCCGCGACCACCGCCGGCAGCGCCCACGCGGCGAGCGAGGCCTGCCAGGACCCGAGCAGCCGCTCCAGGGGGACGGCGAGCGCCGCCGCGACGGTCGCGCCGAGCATCATCGCGACCAGGTAGCCGGCCGTCGCGGTGCCGGCGTGGCGGGGGAAGAACTCCTTGACGATCGCGGGGAGGACGACACCGCCGACCGCGACGCCTACACCGGCGAGGACCGTGCCGGCGAACAGCGCCTCGGCACTGCCCCCCACGACGCGGGTCGCGTTCCCGACACAGACCAGCGCGACGGCACCCAGCACGGTGGCTTCCCGGCCGAACCGGTGCGCGAGGCGGTGAGCGGTGGGTGCGAGCCACGCCATGCACAGCAGCGGCAGCGCTGTGAGCAGCCCGGCACCGGCACCCGACAGCCCGAGGTCACGTTCGACGGTGCCCAGCAGCGGCGGCAGCGAGGCGACGGTGGTGCGCAGGTTGACGGCGACCAGCACCAGGGCGGATCCGAGCAGGAACGGGTGAACCGCCGACCGCCGGCGTACGCCGCGATCGCTGCGCGCCGGAGCGCCCGCCGGACCCCTCAGAGCCGCGCCTCCTTCCGCGGTGCACGACGCCACGCCGGGGTCTTCCCCCCGCGGCCCGGGGTCAGCCGTCCACGGTTGGTGGTCTGATCACCCTGCCCGCGCGGCGACTAGCCTCGCAGGGTGGTCGAGGTGCGGGTGGTCAGCTACAACGTCCGCTCCCTGCGCGGCGACCGCCGAGCGGTCGCCACCGTCGTACGGGCCGGGGAGCCCGACGTCGTCGCTCTCCAGGAGGCGCCCCGGTTCCTCCGCTGGCGGAGCAGGCGGGCCGCGCTCGCCCGCGACACCGGTCTCGTCGTCGTCGGCGGGCCGCGCCTCGGCGGCGTCGCCCTGCTCGGGGCGTTGCGCACCCGCGTGCTCGTCACCCGGGACGTGCTGCTGTCCCGGACGCCCGGGCTGCACCGGCGCGGGGTCGCCCTGGCCGTGCTCGAGGTCGCCGGCGCCCGCGTGGCCATCGCCGTCATCCACCTCGGCCTCGACGCGACGGAGCGGCGGCGGCACGCGGTCGAGGTGTTGGCGCACGTGGCGCATCTCGCGCGCCCGTACGCCGCACCGATCGTGGTCGCGGGCGACGTCAACGAGGAGCCGGGGGAGCCGGCGTGGGCGGTGCTCACCGCGCGGTTGCGGGACGCGTACGCCGCCGCCCCGGCCGGCCCCGGTGCCACCTTCACCGCCCGGCAGCCGCGGCGACGCATCGACGCTGTGTTCGTGGACCCCCGCGTCGAGGTCGCCGCGGTCTCGGTGCCCGACCTGCCCGAGGTCGCGGTGGCCAGCGACCACCGGCCGGTCCTCGCCGTGCTCCGGCTGCCGCCCGCCGCTGCGCCGTGACCGCGGCCCCCACCCACCGGGACGGGCGTCCGCGAGGCGGGCGCCCTCGCGGACGCCGGCTACCCGACCGGGATCGTCTCGTCGTCGTCGTCGCCGCGCGCGCGGTCGGGCGGGGCGCCGTACGACGGGATGAGCTCGCGGGCGAGCTGCTCGAGGAACAGGCCGATGTCGGTGACGACGCCGAAGGCCTGCGCGCTGCCCCGGTCCGCGAGCTTCGTCACCGTCGCGGGGTTGATGTCGACCGAGACGAGCGGGATCGACGCCGGCATGATGTTCCCGGTGGCGATCGAGTGCAGCATCGTCGCCACCATGATCGCGAGGCCGACGTCGTGCAGCTCCGCGCGCATCGCCCGCTGCCCCTCGACGACGTCGGTGTGGACGTCGGGCAGCGGCCCGTCGTCGCGGACCGAGCCGACGAGCACGAACGGCTTGCCGGCCCGGACCATGGCGTGCATGATCCCGCCCGCGAGCACGCCCTGCTCGACCGCCCCGGCGATCGAGCCGGCGCGCCGGATCGCGTTGATCGCGCGGATGTGGTGCTCGTGCCCGTGCTCGACCCCGGACCCCTTCGACAGGTCGACGCCGAGCGAGGTCCCGAACAGGGCGGCCTCGATGTCGTGGGTCGCCAGGGCGTTGCCGGCGAACAGCACGTCGACGTAGCCCGCGTCGACCAGGGCGACCATCGCCGCCGCCGCCCCGGTATGCACGATCGCGGGCCCCCCCACCCAGAGGATCTTCTGGTGGTCCTCCCTCACCTCGCGCATCCGCTCGGCGATCTGGCGGACGAGCAGCGCCTGCGGCTTCTCGCTGGACACGATCGAGTTCATGAACTCGAAGTGGTGGGTGGTGCGGAGAGCGGAGTGCTCGCGCACGGGTGGCACGACCTTGACCCCACCCGCGCCGCACACGATCGAGTCGCCGGCGCGTACGTCGCTCACCGGGACGGTGCGCACCCGGTTGTCCTTCACGACGAGCCCGCAGTCCATCTCCGGGTTCTCGACCGGGATCCACTGGCCGCCGAGGCGGACGACCGTCTCCAGGTTCGTCGTCGAGTAGAAGTCGTCGGGGAAGACGCCGTCGCGGTCGGCCGTGCGGAGCACCACCTCACCCGGGTCGACCGCGTTGACCCCGTGCGCCTGCAGGCGCATGAGCAACCGCTGGAGCGTGTCGTGGTCAGGGGCCGCGACGCGGATCCGGGCGCACGACTCGTCCTCGTGCGACCTGCCGACGTCGAAACGCTCGATCTGGTAGTCGCCGCCGTACTCGAGCACGTCGTCCAAGACCCGCGCGAGGACCCCGGTGTCCATCAGGTGCCCGCTGATCTCGACGGTCTCGTGCGCCTGCACGCCGCGCAGCGTAGTCCGGCGGGGTCAGACCACCGCCCCGTCGTCGGGGCCGGAGTCGCGCGGTGGGCCGTCCCCCAGCCGGGCGACGAGCGTTACGAAACCGCCGACGATGCCGGCGACGGCGAGCAGTGCCATCCACCCCTCGAGGGTCCACCGCAGGGTGACGGGTGCCAGCAGCAGCGCGATCCCACCGATCAGCGCCACCCACGCCCAGACGGTGACCGGATCGGCACGCGGCAGCGGGGGCGGGGGAGGTGGGACGAAGTGCTCGCCGTCCTCGTCCGGCCCGGCGACGGGCGGGGTCGCGTCGTCGGCCGCCTGCTCCACCGGGTCGGCATCGCGGCCCGGGACCGGGGGGGCCGGCGGCGCGGCGTCCCCTTTCGGGGTGTCCTCCGCCGCGGTGTCCTCTCCCGCGGTGTGCTCTTTCGCGGGCTGCTCCTCCGGCCGCCGGGCGGCGGGCAGCCACGGATCGACCGGTCCGCCCTCCCGCCACCGCAGCACGCCGCCGCGCGGGTCGCCCGGCCTCGGGTCGCCCCGCCGGTGCCGCGGGTCAACCGGCGGCGGGGTCGGCGTCCGCGGCTCGTCGAGGTCCTCGGTGACCGGCCACGGCGGCACGGGGGTGGCGGGTCCTTCCTCGAACGCCGCGACGATCGCGCGCCATTCGGCGTCCTCGTCCAGCGGGGGCGGGTCACCGGGCGGAAGGGTCGTGTCGACGACGACGCGGGCCCGCTCGATGGCGGAGGCGTCCGCCCACAGCCGGTCCTTCGGCCGGTCGGGGAGGTGGACGTCGCGATAGCCCCCGGTCTCGCTGGGCGAGGGGACGACGTACGCCGCGATGCCCGCACGCCGCAGCGCGTCGAGCACCGTGTCGGCCAGCCGCGGATCGAGATCGGTGACGGGGGCGTACGCCAGCGCCTGCAGTCCGTTGCTCCGCCCCGGCATCCGCCGCTCCTTCGACCGCGTCGTCGACGACCCCACCGCCGACTACGACAGAGTCTGCGTCACGGCCCGCCGGACAGCGAGGGGGAGTGGGCGCGGACGAAGGCGAGGCTGCCCGCCAGGATGGCGGGAGCGTCGTGGTCGAGGGTGGCGACGTGGTAGCTGTTGGGGCACACCCGCTCCTCGACGTCGGTCGAGGCGACGCCCGCGCGCAGCACCGCGACCGACGCGGGCTTGATCACGTGGTCCTCGCTGCTCCGGAAGATCAAGATCGGCTGGGTGACGGCGCCGAGGTCGGCGCGGGTCGATTCCCACAGCTTGGTCAGCGAGTGCAGGGCCTTGAGCGGCAGCCGGTCGTAGGCGAGCTCCGTCACCCCCGGCTTCTTGACGTCGTTGCCGATCCCGCCCAGGGAGGGCACGACGTGGCGCAGCAGCGGGAGCAGCCGCATCCGCCAGTCCTGACTGAGCAGGGCCGGGTTGACGAGGACCAGACCCGCGACGTCCGGCCCGCGCAGCTCCGCCAGCCGCAGGGCCAGCGTCGCGCCCATCGACAGGCCCATCGCGAACACGTCGTCGCAGTGGCTCAGCAGCTCGTCCAGGGCGTGCTCGACCTCGGCGTACCAGTCCTCCCACCGGGTGAGGTTCAGCTCCTGCCAGCGGGTGCCGTGGCCCGGCAGCCGGGGGAGGCGCACCGAGAGCCCGGCGGCCGCGAGGTGCTCGGCCCACGGCCGCAGCGATTGCGGCGTGCCCGTGAAGCCATGGCAGAGCAGCACGCCGACGCGGCCGGCGTCGTGGCGGAACGGCTCCGCCCCGGGAAGCACGGGCACGGTCAATGGTGGCACGACGCACCGCCGCCGCTCCACGCCCTACCCGCGGGGCGCGTGCGAAGATGAGGCCCGGCACCGGCGTCGGGTCCGGGAACGCTGCGGAGCTTCGGCGGGGAGTGGACGTGTTCTATTGGCTGCTCAAGGCCTTCTTGGTGCCGATCCTGCGCCCGCTGTTCCGCCCCTGGGTCGAGGGGATGGAGAACGTTCCGCCGCGAGGACCGGCGATCCTCGCCAGCAACCATCTCTCCTTCTCCGACTCGTGGTTCCTGTCGCTCATGGTGCCGCGAAAGATCATCTTCCTGGCGAAGAGCGACTACTTCACCGGGGGCGGTCTCAAGGGCAGGCTGACTGCCAGTCTCTTCCGCGGGCTCGGGCAGGTTCCCATCGACCGGTCCGGCGGGCATGCCAGCGAGATGGCGTTGCGCGCCGGGATGAGCGTGCTGCGCAACGGCGACCTGCTGGGCATCTACCCGGAGGGCACCCGCTCCCCGGACGGCCGGCTCTATCGCGGGCGGACCGGGGTCGCCCGGCTGGCGCTGGAGGCCGACGTCCCGGTGATCCCGGTCGTCATGGTCGACACGGAGAAGGCGCAGCCGCCCGGGAAGGTGATACCGAGAATCCACCGGGTCGGCATGCGGATCGGAAAGCCGCTCGACCTCTCGCGGTACAAGGGCATGCAGGGAGACCGGTTCGCGCTCCGCACGATGACCGACGAGATCATGTACGAGCTCATGATGATGTCGGGGCAGGAGTACGTGGACCAGTACGCCTCGAAGGCGAAGGCCGACCTGGAGCGGGCGCGGCGCGCCGCGCGGGGGACCGGAGTGGATTCGAGGGCCCGCCGCCGCGCCTCCTGACCTCGGTCCGTGCCGGCGCCCCTTGGCCGCGCGCGTCTCTCGTTCCCGGCGCCGCGGGCTTGATCCTGCTCACGTGCCCGTGAGACCCACATCTGGGTCTCACGGGCACTCGTCTGCAATCAGGACCGCGTGGTCACGAGGGCGGTGGGGTGCCTCGCAACTCGGTGAAGGACCGGACCGACCACGAGGTCGCGGTGGGGGACAGGAAAAACGGTGGCTGCAGGTACTGCAGCCGCTTGTCGTAGTGGTAGTCCTTCGCATAGCCGGTGGGCGGCTCCGACGCGAGGCGCACTGCGCCGCGGAACCGTTGGGCGATCGAGCCGTTGACGGTGAGGTCACCCTTCGTGGTACCTAGTACTACAGGGGCAGTTATTTGCCCTCGATCGGCGTGTCGTCTTGATCTCTCAGGAATTCTCGCGATCTTTCGCGGGTGGCTGATGATATCGACGTGGCGGAGCTGGAGGCCTGGGCGGCGGGGCTGGCGGAGATTCACGCGCGGATCGCGCC
>DATGDX010000409.1:0-7044 GCA_035310665.1 Mycobacteriales bacterium
GGTCGAGCCGGGCGCGGCGAACGGCGTGCGGCGCACCCGGCGGACGTAGAACGCGTGGTCGGTGGTGAGCAGCCGGACGTCGTGCCCGAGCGCGTCGAGGAGCAGCACCGTCTGCGGGTGCAGGTGGAGGACCGCGGTGACCTCGGGCCGGGCGGCGTACGCCGCGAGGTGGACCCCCACCTCGCTGCTCGGCGTGCCGTCGCGAACGACCCCGTCCGGGCCGACGACGGCGAACGCGTCCGGCGTGTCGAGCGCGTCAAGCCAGGCGTCCGCCGCGGTGATCAGCACCTCGTGCCCGGGGAGCCGCAGGGACAGGTTCCCCCCGGCGCCGACGACCAGCCGGTGGGCGACGAGGGAGCGGCCGACGACGGCGAGGGCGGCGCGCTCGGCGCCCGCGATCGGCGGGGACGTCGCGGGGGTCGTCGGTGGGGTCGTCGCGGGTGTCACGAGCCCCGATCGTGGCACGTCGAGGAATCCTCGGACGCGGTGTGACGTTGCTGTGATGTGCATCCCCTCTTGGAAAGGTCAGGCGTGTCCGTGGTGGACGACGTCTTCACGCTCACCGGGCTCGACGAGCCGGACGACTTTGATGACGAGGGCGTCACCGTCGACCCGGTCAAGGATTACCTGCGCGCGATCGGCAAGGTGCGGCTGCTGACCGCGGCCGAGGAGGTGGACCTCGCGCGCCGGATCGAGGCCGGTCTCGCCGCGCGTGACGCGCTCGCCCGCGGCGACGAGCGGCTGGCCGCCGAGCCGCAGCTGCGCGCCGAGCTGGTCGCGATCGCGGCGGACGGAGCCCGGGCCAAGGCGCACCTGCTGGAGGCCAACCTGCGCCTCGTGGTCTCGCTGGCCAAGCGCTACACCGCCTCCGGGATGCCGCTGCTCGACCTCGTGCAGGAGGGCAACCTCGGGCTGATCCGCGCGGTCGAGAAGTTCGACTACACGCGGGGCTACAAGTTCTCGACCTACGCAACCTGGTGGATCCGGCAGGCGATCCAGCGCGCGATCGCCGAGCAGGGGCGGACGATCCGGCTGCCGGTGCACATGGCGGAGAAGGTCAACAAGGTGGTGCGGGCGCGCCGGCTGCTCCTGCAGGAGCTGGGTCGTGACCCGTCACCGTCGGAGATCGCCGAGGTTCTCGGGCAACCCGTCGACGCCGTGGTGGAGATCCTGTCGTACGACCGGACCGTCGCCAGCCTCGACACGCCCGTGACCGACGACGGCGACACCCGGCTCGGTGACCTCATCGGCGACGACGACGCCCGCGGGCTGGAGGAGGCGGTCGACCTGCGCCTGCTGCAGCGCCAGCTGGGCGAGGTGCTCGCGGAGCTGGAGCCGCGCGAGGCCGAGGTGGTGGCGTGGCGGTTCGGGCTCATGGACGGCAACCGGCACACGCTCGACGCGATCGGGCGGCGGCTGGGGCTGACCCGCGAGCGGATCCGCCAGATCGAGCGTGACGCGCTGCGCAAGCTGCGCGCCTCCGCGTCCGCGCAGCGGTTGCGCGACTCCATCGCGTCCTGACCGGTCGTCGACCCCGGGTCGGCGGCTCAGGTGAGCCCGAGGTCCCCGGGGGCGTACACGGCGCGGAACGGCAGGCCGGCGCCGGTGATCGCGGATGCCGCGCCGCGCTCGACGACGACCGCCACGCCCACGACCTCCGCTCCCGCCTCCCGCAGCGCGGCGACGGCCCGCAGCACCGACCCGCCGGTCGTCGAGGTGTCCTCGACCGCGAGGACGCGGCGCCCCGCGACGTCCGGACCCTCGATCCGCCGCTGCAGCCCGTGCGCCTTGCCCTCCTTGCGGACGACGAACGCGTCGAGCGTGCGATTGCGCGCCGCCGCGGCGTGCAGCATGGCGGTCGCGACCGGGTCCGCGCCCAGCGTCAGCCCGCCGACCGCGTCGTACTCCCAGTCCTCGGTGAGGTCCAGCAGGACCCGGCCCACGAGCGGGGCGGCGGCACCGGCGAGGGTGACCTGGCGCAGGTCGACGTAGTAGTCGGCCTCGCGGCCGGAGGACAGCACGACGGCGCGCCGCACGATCGCCCGCTCCTTGATCTGCTGACGGAGCTCGTCGCGATCGCCGGCCACGACCGGGAGGCTACGACCCCGGTCCCGTCGCCCGCGGTCCGGGCGGTCAGCGGGCCCGCGCCGCCAGCTGGTCGACCAGCGGAGGGGGCGCGAGCCGCAGCAGCGCGGTGAGCACCCGGTATCGCAGCCCGGGGATGCTGACCGCCCGCCCGGCGCGCAGGTCGTGCAGCGCGGTGTCAACGACCACGTCCGCGTCCAGCCACATCCAGCGGGGGACGCCGCGCACGTCCATGCCGACTCGCGCGTGGAACTCGGTGCGGGTGAAGCCCGGGCAGACGGCGAGCACGGCGACCCCGTGGCGGCGCAGCTCGACCCGCAGCGCCCGCGAGAAGGCGGTCACCCACGCCTTCGTCGCGCCGTAGGTCCCGCGGGACAGGAACCCGGCGACGGAGGAGACGTTGACGACCTCCCCGGACCCGCGCTCGACCATCCCCGGCACCGCGGCCTTGGTCAGCCGCAGCACCGCGCGGACGTTGAGCCGCAGCATGTGCTCCTCGTCGTCGACGGACGAGCGCAGGAACGAGGCGCCGACCCCGGTGCCCGCGTTGTTGACCAGCAGGTCGACGGGCCGCGCGGGGTCGGCGAGCCGTCGCTCGACCACCGCGCACCCGTCGTCCGTGCTCAGGTCCGCGGGCAGCACCTCCACGTCGGACCCGGTCCGCTCCCGCACGTCGGTCGCCACCTGCTCCAGACGCGCCGCGTCGCGGGCGACGACGACGAGCGAGTGCCCCTCGGCGGCGAGCCGGCGGGCGAAGGCGGCGCCGATGCCGGCGGTGGCGCCGGTGACGAGCGCAGTGGGCACGGCGCCCCAGGTTAGGGCACGGGTTAGGCCGCCGGCACCGCCGCGCGCACCACGAGCGCATCCTTGCCGTCCGCCAGGTCGACGACCACGTCGTCGCCGTCGCGGATCTCCCCGGCGAGCAGGGCGCGGGCGAGCTGGTCGCCGATCGCCGACTGGATCAGCCGGCGCAGCGGCCGGGCCCCGTAGACGGGGTCGAAGCCGGTGAGCGCCAGCCACTCCTTGGCGGCGTCGGTCACCGTGACGGTGAGCCGCCGGTCCCGCAGCCGGTCCGTGAGCCGGGCCACCTGCAGGTCGACGATCGTGGTGAGTTCGTCGGTGCCGAGGGCGCGGAAGACGATGACGTCGTCGAGCCGGTTGAGGAACTCGGGCCGGAACGTCGCCCGCACCGCGGTCATCACCCGCTCCCGGCGCTCCTCGTCGGACAGCGTGGGGTCGACGAGGAACTGGGACCCAAGGTTGGACGTGAGGATGAGGATCGCGTTGCGGAAGTCGACGGTGCGCCCGTGCCCGTCGGTGAGCCGCCCGTCGTCGAGCACCTGCAGCAGTACGTCGAACACCTCGGGGTGCGCCTTCTCGACCTCGTCGAGCAGGACGACCGTGTAGGGCCGGCGGCGGACCGTCTCGGTGAGCTGCCCGCCCTCCTCGTAGCCCACGTAGCCGGGCGGGGCCCCGATGAGCCGGGCGACCGAGTGGCGCTCGCCATACTCGCTCATGTCGATGCGCACCAGCGCCCGCTCGTCGTCGAAGAGGAACTCCGCGAGCGCCTTGGCCAGCTCGGTCTTGCCCACGCCGGTGGGGCCGAGGAACAGGAACGAGCCGGTCGGCCGGTCGGGGTCGGCGACGCCGGAGCGGGCGCGGCGCACCGCGTCGGACACTGCCTGCACCGCCTCCCGCTGCCCGACGACGCGGTGGCCCAGCTCCTCCTCCATCCGCAGCAGCTTCGCGGTCTCGCCCTCGAGCAGCCGCCCGGCGGGGATGCCGGTCCACGACGCGACGACGTCCGCGAGGTCGTCCGGGCCGACCTCCTCCTTGACCATCGCCTGGGAGGCGTCCATCGCCGCGGCCTCGGCGAGCTCGCGCTCGGCGGCGGGGATGTCGGCGTACAGCAGGCGGGAGGCGGTCTCGAAGTCGCCGTCGCGCTGCGCCCGCTCGACCTGCACCCGCAGGTCGTCCAGGCGCTTCTTGAGCTCGCCGACCCGGTTCAGGCCGGCCTTCTCCCGCTCCCAGCGCGCGGTCAGCGCGGTCAGCTGCTCCTGCTTGTCGGCGAGCTCGGCGCGCAGCCGGTGCAGCCGGGTCTTCGACGCCTCGTCGTCCTCGCGGGACAGGGCGAGCTCCTCCATCGTCAGCCGGTCGACGGCGCGCTGCAGCTCGTCGATCTCGACCGGCCGGGAGTCGATCTCCATACGCAGCCGCGACGCGGCCTCGTCGACGAGGTCGATCGCCTTGTCCGGGAGGAAGCGCGCGGTGAGGTAGCGGTCGGACAGCGTCGCGGCGGCGACCAGCGCCGCGTCGGAGATCTGCACCTCGTGGTGCGCCTCGTAGCGGCCCTTGAGCCCGCGCAGGATCGCGATCGTGTCCTCGACGCTCGGCTCGCCGACGAGGATCGGCTGGAACCGCCGCTCGAGCGCCGAGTCCTTCTCGATCCGCTCGCGGTACTCGTCGAGCGTGGTGGCACCGATCATGCGCAGCTCGCCGCGGGCGAGCATCGGCTTGAGCATGTTGCCGGCGTCCATCGCGCCCTCGGCCGCGCCCGCCCCGACGACGGTGTGCAGCTCGTCGATGAACGTGACGATCTGGCCCTCGGATTCGCGGATCTCGGTGAGCACGCCCTTGAGCCGCTCCTCGAACTCGCCGCGGTACTTCGCGCCGGCGACCATCGCGCCGAGGTCGAGGGCGACGAGCCGCTTGGACTTCAGCGACTCCGGCACGTCGCCCGCGACGATGCGCTGGGCGAGCCCCTCGACGACCGCGGTCTTGCCGACGCCGGGCTCCCCGATGAGGACGGGGTTGTTCTTGGTCCGGCGGCTGAGCACCTGGACCACGCGCCGGATCTCGGTGTCCCGGCCGATGACCGGGTCGAGCTTGCCGGCGCGGGCGCGTTCGGTGAGGTCGACGCCATACTTCTCCAGGGCCTGGTAGGTCCCCTCGGGGTCCGGGCTGGTGACCCGGCCGTGCCCGCGCACCGACTCGAACGCCGCGAGCAGCGCGTCGGGCGTGGCACCCACCGACCGCAGCAGGTCGGCGACGGGCCCGCCGTCCTGGGCGAGCCCGACCAGCAGGTGCTCGGTCGAGACGTACTCGTCCCCCAGCTCGCTCGCCCGCGCCGAGGCGGTGGTCATGACGGCGTAGGTCGCGCGGGACAGCCCCGGGGCGGAGACCGTCGCTCCGGCCGCGCTCGGCAACCGGTCGGCCAGCGCCTCGGCCCGGCGGCGCACCTCGCTCACGTCCGCGCCGAGCGCGGCGAGCAGCGGCGCGGCGGTGCCGCCCGGCTGGGCCAGCAGGGCCAGCAGCAGGTGCACGGGCTCCACGTGCGGGTGCCCCTCCGCGGCCGCCCGGCGCACCGCGTCGGAGAGCGCCGCCGAGCTCCTCGTGGTCAGCTTCGAAGGGTCCATGCGGGTGTTCTCTTCTCCTCGTTCGTGGTCGTGGTCGTGGTGTTCGTGATGTTCGTGGTGGCTCCTCGGCTCACGGGCGGGGCGCCGGGGCGCGCCAGGGCACGACGTGCCGGGGATGCCGCGGCACGAGCTCCCGGCGGTACGACGCGTGCACCTCCGCCTCCCGGCGGGCCGCGGCGCGGGCCGTCTCGACCAGCTCGGCCTGCAGCTCCACGATGCGGGCGCGCAGCGCGGCGACCTCGTTCTCGAGCTCGAGGATTCGCTTGATCCCGGCGAGGTTGACCCCCTCGTCCTGGGACAGCCGCTGCACCTCGCGCAGCTGCTCCACGTCGCGCGGCGAGTACCGCCGGCCGCGACCGGAAGTCCGCGACGGCGAAACCAGGCCGAGGCGGTCGTAGGTCCGCAGGGTCTGCGGGTGCAGCCCGCACAGCCGCGCGGCCACCGAAATCACGTAGACGGGCAGGTCGTCAGGCAGCCGGATCATCACTGCCCTCCGGCGCGTGCCAGGACGTCCGCGCGGACGTCGGTGCCCGGCAGCTCGGTCGCGAACTTCTCCAGAGCCTCGCGGGCGCCCTCGGGAAGCCGCTGCGGGACCGCGACCTCCACCGTGACGAGCAGGTCGCCCCGGGTCCCGTCCCGGCGGGACAGGCCGCGCCCGCGGACCCGGAAGGTGCGCCCGTTCGCCGTCCCGGCCGGCAGTCGCAGGGTGACCGGCGGGCCGCCGAGGGTCGGAGCCTTGATCTCGGCACCGAGCGCGGCCTCGGGGAAGGTCACCGGCACGGTCACCGTGAGGTTGTCCCCGGTGCGGCCGAACACCGCGTGCGGGGCGACGTGCACGGTGACGATGAGGTCGCCGGCCGGGCCGCCGCGCTCTCCGGGCGCGCCCTTGCCGCGCAGCCGGATGTGCTGACCGTCGCGCACCCCCGTGGGGATGCGGGCGTTGATCGTGCGCTCGCTGCGGGCCCGGCCGCTGCCCCCGCACACCGGGCACGGGTCGTCGACGACGAGCCCACGCCCGCGGCAGTCGCGGCAGGGTTCGGCGAACGCGAACCCGCCGGCGTTGCGGGCGTTCTGCCCGGTGCCCTCGCACGTGGGGCAGACCCGCGGGGTGGTGCCGGCCTTCGCGCCCGTGCCCGCGCACGCCCCACACGGTCCCGTCCCGGACAGCCGCACCGGCACGGTGACCCCGGCGGCGGCGTCGGCGAACGACAGCGTAATCTCGGACTCGATGTCCGCCCCGCGCCGCGGGGCGGCCTGCCGGGAGCCGCCGCGCATCCCGCCGAAGATCCCGCCAAGGATGTCGCCGAGACCGCCGGTGCCGCCGCCACCACCGAACAGGTCGCCGAGGTCGAAGCCGCCGAACCCGCCGCCGGCGTCGCCGCGCGCGCCCCCGGGGACCCGGAACCCGCCGCCGGCGAACAGCGTGCGCGCCTCGTCGTACTCCTTGCGCCGCTTGTCGTCGGACAGCACGTCGTAGGCCTCGGAGATCTCCTTGAACCTCTCCTCGGCCTTCGGGTCACCGCGGTTCGCGTCCGGGTGGAAC
>DATGDX010000410.1:0-6198 GCA_035310665.1 Mycobacteriales bacterium
ACCGCGCCACCGGCGCGGCCGCGCAGCGGCGCGACGCGTCCTTGACGCGCGGGGGGCCGGGCCGTAACCGCGCCCGCCGCCTGGCAACCACCCTCCACGGCAACCACGACGGGACCGGAGGTTGACAGAGGATGTCTCACAGCCGCTCCACGCCCCGCAGTACCAGGACGAGCACGACGAACACCGCCACGGTGAGCAGCAGGAACCCCACGTCCGCCACGACGCCTCCCTCCCGGCTCCGTCGGGGCATTCAACGCCGCCCTGGTGCCGACTCTGCGCGCCCCCTACGCGCTCTTGATGCCGCGACCGCGACACCTGCCGGATTCCTAACGCGGGGCGGGGGACGACGACCGGCGGCCACGAGACCGCCGCGCGCCGCCGGTCCACGGGACGGGGCAAACGCGATCTCGTTGGACGCGGCGTACCGCCCCTATGCTGACCCGCGTGGGGACGCACGCGGGCGTCGACGTCGACGGCGGGCGTCTCGACGCGAACGACGTGGCGCGGGCGCTCGAGGCGCACCGCCGGGAACTGACCGGCTACTGCTACCGGATGCTCGGCTCGACGTTCGAGGCCGAGGACGCGGTGCAGGAGACGATGCTGCGGGCCTGGCGGGGAAGCGAGCGCTTCGAGGGCCGCTCTCCGCTGCGGGCGTGGTTGTACCGCATCGCCACCAACGTGTGCTTCGACGCGTTGCGCGACTCCCAGCGCCGGCCGATGGACCTCGGTCCCAACGGATCCGCGGAACGCGCCGCTGGGCCCCCCGGTGCCCGAGTCCGCGTGGATCCAGCCGGTGCCCGACGCCCGGGCGCTGCCGGCCGACGGCGACCCGGCCGAGCTGGCGACGCTTCGCGAGTCGGTCCGGCTGGCGTTCGTCGCCGCCCTCCAGCACCTGCCACCCCCCCCGGCGGCGCGCCGTGCTGATCCTTCGGGAGGTCCTGCGCTGGCAGGCCAGCGAGGTCGCGGAGCTGCTCGACACCAGCGTCGCCTCGGTGAACAGCGCGCTCCAGCGGGCCCGGGCGACCCTCGCCGAGGGGGACGTGGCCGCGGGCGCCGCGACACGGGTCGACGCCGAGCACCAGTCCCTCCTCGCCCGCTACCTCGACGCGTTCGAGCGCTACGACATCGACGCGCTCGTGTCGCTGCTCCACGAGGACGCGACGTTCTCGATGCCGCCGTTCGCGCTGTGGCTGCGCGGCCCGCACGAGATCAGCCGGTTCTACCTCGGCCAGGGGATCGAGTGCCGCGGGTCGCGGCTGGTGCCCACGTCCGCCAACGGGTGCCCGGCCTTCGGCGCCTACCACCGCACCGACCCCGGGGCGCACGAACCGTTCGCGCTGCAGGTCGTCGAGATGCACGGCGGACGGATCACCGGTTTGCACCACTTCCTCGACGTCCGGCTATTCCGCGCGTTCGGGTTCCGGCGCGGCTGGAGGGGTGAGCGGACACCGACCGTAGTGACGGTCATCGTCCGGTAACGTTGCGTCATGGACGCGATCCGGACGGAGCGCCTCGGCAAGCGGTTCGGACGCACGCTCGCCGTCGACGACCTGACTCTGACCGTCCGGCCGGGCGAGGTCTTCGGCTTCCTCGGCCCGAACGGCGCGGGAAAATCGACCACCGTCCGGCTGCTGCTCGGCCTCCTGCGCCCGAGCTCGGGGCGGGCGTGGCTGTTCGGTGACGATGCGGCGCGACGTCGAGGTCGCGCACCGCCACGTCGCCTACGTGCCCGCCGACGTCGCGCTCTGGCCGTCGCTCACCGGCGCGGAGACCCTCGAGCTGCTCGCGGCCCTCGGCCCCGGCATCGACGTGCGCTACCGCGCGGAGCTGGTCGAGCGGTTCGGTCTCGAGCTGGACAAGCGCGCCCGGGCCTAGTCGACCGGGAACCGGCAGAAGGTCGCCCTCGTCGCCGCCTTCGCGACACGGGCGGCGCTGCTCGTCCTCGACGAGCCCACCAGCGGGCTCGACCCGTTGATGGACCGGGAGTTCCGCCGGTGCGTGGCCGAGGCCGCCGACCGCGGTCAGACGGTGTTCCTGAGCTCGCACCAGCTGACCGAGGTGGAGTCGGTGTGCCACCGCGTCGGGATCCTGCGCGGCGGACGGCTGATCGAGGTGGCCGGGCTCGAAGAGCTGCGGCGCCTGCGCCGTACCGAGGTCGACGTGAGCTTCGCCGGCCCGCCGCCCGACCTCGCCCACGTCCCCGGCGTGAGCGACGTGCGGTGCCCGGCGCCGACGAGACTGCGGCTGACCCTGGGCGGGCCGCCGGGACCGGCGTTGCGGGCGATGGCCGCGGCCGACGTGACGAGCATCGACGCGCGGGAACCGACCCTCGAAGAGATCTTCCTCGAGTACTACCCGACGAGACCGACCGCCGGCTTACGCTGCTGTTCGCGCTGCCGGTCTCCCGCGTCCGCTGGATCGGGGTCGAGGCCGCCGTGATCGCGTCCGCCGCGGCGCTGCTCGCCACGGCGGCAGGGCTCGCCGCCTGGGCCGGCACCGTCCTCGTCGGGGCCCCGCTCGGGCTCGCCGCCGCGCTGGCCGGTGCCCTGAACGCGCTTCCCGTGGCGCTGCTGTGCCTCGGCGCCGCGCTGTTCGCCCTGGGCTGGCTGCCGCAGGCGGCGCTGCCCGTCGGCGTCCTGCCCGCCGCCGGCGGGTACCTGCTGCAGCTCCTCGCGGAAAGCTTCGGCTGGCCGCCCCTGGGTGGTCCGGCTCTCGCCGTTCGCCCACGTCGCGGATGTCCCAGCGGCACCGGCGGACTGGCCCGGAGTCGCGGGGCTGCTCGTCGCGGCCGCCGCCCTCGCCGCGCTCGGGGTCGCCCGCTACGCCCGTCGGGACCTGCGCGGCTGACCGCGCGTCAGCTGGCCCGCGGGCGCTCCAGCCCGATCGGGTTCGGGTAGCGCAGGAATCCGGCGGCGGTCTCGGCCAGGGGCCGCAGCTGCCGGGCCAGCCGCTCGGTCCGGTCCGGCCCCAGCGCGCGCCACGGCGCTGCCGCGAGCGCGTCGGTCGTCTCCTCCACCCCGCGGTGCGCCTCGCGCCCTGCGGGCGTGAGCGAGCCCGCGGCGTCGAGCCAGCCCCGAGCGGCCAGCGTCTCCTGCGCGGCGGACCACTGCTCGTCGGTCCAGCCGCGGAACCCCTGCAGCTGCGCGCGGGTGCCGTCGAGGGCGGCGCGCCAGACCTGGGCCTCGAGGCCGGTCACCCCCGCGGTCACCAGCGCGGCGACGTGCCCGTCGCCGCGGTGCTCGCGCAGCAGGGTCGTGGCCCACCACAGCCGGGCGAGCGGGTCGTCCGGCCACGGCAGCGCCCGGTGGGCGGCGGCCAGCGCGCGCCCGGAGCAGTCGAGGTCCGTTGCCGCCTCCTCGAGCGCCGCGACGACGTCGTCCACCACGTCGCGGGGGGTGGCGCCGAGCACCTCGTGCAGCGCCGCGGTCGTCGCGACCAGCCGGGTGTGCACGGCCTCCTCAGGCGTGATCCGCGTCCACACGTCGGGCAGCGCCCGCGCGACCATGGACGGGGCGAAGGAGAGGAACAGCGCGGTGACGGGCGCGGGGCCGACCGGCCCGAGCGGCGCGGCGCGGGCCGCGAAGTAGCTGCGCCAGAAGCCGGGGACCCCGACCCGGGCGAACGCGTCGGGGACGTGCGGCATGAAGTACGTCAGGGCGTGGACCGTCTCCACCAGCGTCCACATCCCGCGCGCGGCGCGGGTCGCGGTGTCGCGTGCCGTGGTGTCGGAGGCCACGGCCGCATTATCGGTGGGCGTCACGCGCGGTCCCGAACCGGGCCCACCGAGGCGACCAGCCGGTCGAGCCGGGCCGCGTGCGCGCCGCGCCAGTAGATCCGGTGGCAGTCGCGGCAGCGGGCGTAGTCGTCGTACGACCGGCGGGTGCCCGGCAGCAGCTCGTCGATCACGGCCTGCTTCGACACCCGGTCGAGCACGCCGCCGCACGCGGTGCAGCGGGTGAACGGGTGCAGCGGCGGGGTGAACCGGTCGAGCACGTCCCGCACTTGATCGTCCGGGTGCGCGCCGCGGACGTACGCCGCGCGTCGCAGCGCGCGCCGCCGCAGCAGCCCCCGGTCCTGGGTGAGCAGCACCCGGTCCTCGGCCCGCGCCCTGCGCACGAGCGTGTCGTCGTCGGCGTCGCGGTCGTACGCCGCGTCGATGCCGAGCACCCGCAGCCGGCGGGCGAGCGTGCCGAGGTGCGCGTCGAGCAGGAACCGGGGGGAGCCGGCGAGCGGTTGCGGGCGGGCGACCGGGTGCACGACGGCCTCGTCCTCGGGACCCGGGCGGCACGCCGGCTCCACCCGCTCCCCCGCGACCTCGAGCGCGCCGACCTCCGTCAGCGGCACGCCGAGGGACTGCACGACGTGCCCCACGGTGTCGTGGCCGCGGTGCGGGACCTCGATCACCCCACCCCGGTCCCGCGCCCGCAGGAACGCCCGGAGCTCCTCCGCGACGCGCACCCGCACCATGTCCCCACCTTTGTCGCCCTTGTCGCCCTCTGGTTTACCTGCGGTGCCCGCCCCTTGGCGGGCGCCGCGCGTCGCCGAGTGTCCGGACGTGCCGCCGGGGTAGGAGCGGGCAGATCGCCGCCCGAACGGAGGATTCCCGTGCTGGTACGCCGGCTCGCCCGTCCGATGCTCGCGTCCGTCTTCGTCTTCAGTGGCGCCAACGTGCTGCGCAACCCGGTTCCCACGCTGCCGGCGGCGGAGAAGGTCGCCCCCCCGGTCGCGGAGCACCTGCCGGGGCTGTCGACGGACACGATGGACCTGGTGCGGATCAACGCCGCGGTGCAGCTCGGCGCCGGGGCGCTGCTGGCCGCCGGGCGGCTGCCGCGCCTGGCCGCGCTGGCCCTCGCCGGGTCGCTGGTGCCGACGACGCTGGCCGGGCACCGGTTCTGGGAGGAGACGGACGCGGCGGCGAGGGGAGACCAGCTGACCCAGTTCGTCAAGAACGTCAGCCTGCTGGGCGGCTTGCTGATCGCCGCGGTCGACACCGGCGGCCGCGGCAGCGCCCGGCGGCGTGCCGCGAAAGCCGCCAGGAAGGGCGCCGCGAAAGCCGCCGCCAAGGGCGCCAAGGGCACCGCGAAGGCCGGCGCCGCGACAGCGGCCACCAAGGGCGCCACGAAAGCCGCCACGAAGAGCGCCGCGAAGGGCGCTGTCGAGGCCCGCCGCCTCGGCCGGCTGGCGCGCCGGGAGGCGACGTTCGCCACCGTCGCCGTGGCCCGGGCCCGCCGGGCGGCGCACCGGTAGGTGCGCCGCTGACCCGCCCGATGCCCGAGCTGCTGTCCGCCGACCTGCTCCGAGCGGTCGTCGACCGGCTCGTCCGCTTCGTCGAGGCGGGCGGTGCAATCATCATCTTCAGCGGCGCGGCGGTGTCGTTCGTCCGCTTCGTCGTCATGGGTCTGCGCACCCGCGACCCGGAGGCGTTCGTGCCCGTCCGGCTCGGGCTCGGCCGCTTCCTCGCCCTCGGGCTGGAGTTCCAGCTGGCGAGCGACATCCTGCGCACGGCGGTCGCGCCGAGCTTCGAGGAGCTCGGGAAGCTCGCCGCGGTGGCCACGATCCGCACCGGACTGAACTTCTTCCTCGCGCGGGAGATCCGCGAGGAGAGCCGCACGGTCCAGCAGACGCGGGACGCCGTGGCCCCGGAGACCGAACGGGCTTGATCGACGATCTAGCCGTCGTCGTCTCCGCCGCCGGTCTGCTGTGCGGGGTGCTCGCCTTCGTCCGCACCCGCGACGCCTGGTGTGGGGTCCGCGTGCTGCTCGACCTGCTGCTCGCCGCCGGGCTGCTGCGGCTCGCGGCGACCAGCGGCTGGTCGCAGCTCGCCGCCGCGGCCGCGTTGGTCGCTGTCCGCCGGCTGCTCACGATCGCGCTCCGCGAGGCCCCAGGCGCGTCTCGGAATGGGTGACCGGCGGCGCCACCGCGGCGCCGGTCACCGAGTCCAGGGCCGTCAGCGCGGCGAACAGCGCCGCGCGCTGCCCCGCGTCGAGCCGCCCGACCACGCCGGCGAGCAGGTCCCGGCGGCGCCGCAGGACGCGGTGGACGAGGCGGCGGGCCCGCGGTGTCAGCGCGACCAGCACCTCCCGGCGGCTGTCCGGGTTCACCCTGCGGGTGAGCAGGCCCGCGCTCACCAGCCGGTCGCACAGCCGGCTCACGCTGGGCAGCCCGACGCCCAGGGCGTCGGCGACGTCGGTGAGCCGG
>DATGDX010000411.1:0-12154 GCA_035310665.1 Mycobacteriales bacterium
ACGTGGTGGCCGAACTCGTGGGCGACCACGTATGCCTGCGCGAAGTCGCCGGGCGCGCCGAAGCGGGACCGGAGCTCGGAGAAGAACCCGAGGTCCAGGTAGACCTTGCGGTCGGCGGGGCAGTAGAACGGCCCTGTGGCCGCCGACGCGGGACCGCAGCCCGACGAGGTCGCCGACGTGAACAGGACGAGCTTCGTCGGCTGGTAGCGCTCGCCCGCAGCGGTGAACTGCCGAGCCCAGGTCCGCTGCACGTCGTTGACGACGCCGGTGACGAAACACGCCGTGTTCGTCTCGGCGCCTCGCGGGCACGACAATCGCGGGGCCGGCTCTTGGGCCGCGGGAGCCTGCGGGAAGCTGCCGAACCCGGTGTCGACGTCGTACCCCAACCCGCCGCCACCGGGGAGTCCGCCGAAGAGCAGGGCGAGGAGGAGCCCGAGGATCCCCAGCCCGCCACCACCGGCCGCGATCTTTCCCCCCGACATTCCTCGACGATCTTCCACCTGCGAGGTGTCGAGCGGCCCTCTTACAGTATGCGCACGGCGGCGCGTCTACCCTCGAGCCTGACGCTCACACTCGCTGATCATGCTGGGGCTGGCGGGCTACCCGGTCACGCGCGTCGCCGCCAGTCGCCCATCGGTCAACGCCGCGAGGTCCACCGCGTCGAGCGTCGCGACCACGATGTCCGCCCCGGCACCGGCGAGCAGGTCCGCGTCGTCCGCCCGGGCGATCCCGATCGCCGCCATCCCGCCCGCCTTCGCGGCCTGCACCCCCACCGGGGCGTCCTCGAGCACGACCGCGTCCGGGGGGGCGACGCCGAGCTCGGCGGCGGCGGCCAGGAACATCTCCGGATGCGGCTTGCCATGCGCGAAGTCGCGGCCGGAGACATTGGCGTCGAAGAAGTCGAGCAGGGTCGACCCCGGTCGCACGGACGGCGAGGAGATCGCCTGCTCCCGGGCGAAGGTGTCGAGCCGGATCTTCCGCAGGAACAACCCGGCGTTCTTCGAGGACGAGGCGGCGGCCACTCGGAGCCCGCCGTCCTTCACTGCGATGATGAACCGCAGCGCGTCGGGGTAGGCGGTGAAGTCGCCCGCCTCGATGAGTCGGATCACCATCGCCTGCTTGCGCTCGGCGTACTCCGCGACCCGGGCCTCGGGATCGGGCACGTTGAAGTGGTCCAACGCCGCCCGGGCACCGCTCATGCGCGGCTTGCCCGACATCTCCTGCTCGTAGACCTGCCGGGTGAACGCCTCCGGCGACCACGTCGTCCGGTCACGGATGTCGCTCCACTCGGACTCCATGAGCTCGCGCAGCGACTCGCGCCAGGCCTTCTCGTGCGGGGAGTCGACGAGCACGCCGTCGACGTCGAAGATCGCTCCCTGGAATCGTGTCGGCACGTCTCCTCCTCGCTGGTGCACCCGCAGGTCGACGCGCGGGTCCGCGCGCAGCTCGAACGCGCACTGGTCCCCCGGACGGAGTTCGCGGACCTCACCACCGACGCTGACCCGGATCTGCCGGGCGACGCCCTCTGGATGGGCGACCAGCGTCACCCGGCCGTCGGCGAAGGTCACCAAGATCGGGGTTCGCCGGAACTGCATCGCGAACGACAGCCCGTCGAGTTGTGCCGGCAGATCGGGGTCGAAGGTCAGGACGCCGTCGCGGATACGCGTGCCCGCGTAGCCGCGCTGGACGAGATCGAGCGTCCCCGACATGACACCCATGTGGATGCCCTCTTTCGTGGTCCCGCCCTGCACGTCGCCGACGTCGCTTTCCAGAGCGACGAGGAATCGCTCCCACGAGCTCCGACGGTCGAGTGCGGCGAGGACTCCCGCGTGCGTGACCAGGCTGAGCGTCGAGCCGTGCGAGGTCCGTGCGTCGTAGTAGGCGATGTTCTTCCGCGCCGTGTCCGGACCGTAGTCGTAGCCCAGCGCGCCGAACACCTGCCGGAGCTCGTCCGGCGGAAACAGGAAGAACAGCATGACGACGTCGGCCTGCTTCGCCAGCTGGTAGCGGTTAGGGTCGTTGCCCTCCGCCCGCAGGATGCGGTCCAGGCGCTGGATGTTGCGGTGCTTCGCGCGGTAGGCGCCCCAGTCGAGCTCGTCGAGCTCGTCGTAGCCCTCGAACTGGCTGATGATGCCGTCGCCGTGGAACGGCACGAACATCCGCCGGCTCATGTCCTGCCACGTCCGCAGCTCCTCGTCTCCGAGGCCGAGCCGGTCGCGCAGCGCCTCGGCGCGCGAGGCCGGAAGCAGCGAGAGGACGTCCCGAGCCACGCCGCACAGCCACGCCACCAGGACGTTGGTGTAGGCGTTGTTGCGCAGGCCCGCCTCCGATGCGCCGGGGTATTTCTCGTGGAACTCGTCGGGACCCATGACCCCGTGGATCTCGTAGCGCTCACGTTCCGGATTGAAGTGCGCGACGGACGCCCAGAAGCGGGCGATCTCCAGCATCATCTCGGCGCCGTACTGGCGCAGAAACGGCAGATCCTGCGTCGCCTGACAGTAGTGCCAGACGTTGTAGAAGATGGCAGCGTTGACGTGCCGCTGGTTGCGGCTCAGGTCGAGCTCCCACCGTCCCGACAGTGGGTTGAGGTGGAGGCGCTGCGTCTCCTCCGTGCCCTCGCTGCCGCTCTGCCACGGGAACATCGCGCCGCGGAAGCCGGCTTCGCGGGCCGCGGCCCGCGCCTCGCCCAAGCGTCGGTAGCGGTACATGAGCAGTGCGCGGGTCACCTCGGGCATGCGGAAGTTCAGGAAGGGATACACGAACAGCTCGTCCCAGAACACGTGCCCGCGGTAGGCCTCGCCGTTGAGGCCGCGCGCCGGCACCCCCGCGTCCATGTGCGCGGTGTGCGGCGAGCAGACCTGGAGGACGTGTCCGATGTGCAATCGCAGCAGGAGTTGCACCCGGTCCTCGCGAGGGACGCGCACGTCACACACCCGCCACAGCTCGTCCCAGGCCGACCGGTGCAGCCGCAGCGCACCGTCGAAGTCGGCATAGCGACCCGCGGACCTGCCCACCGCGACCAGCGTGTCGCTCGTCGCGGGATCCCGAGACGTGGCGAAGGCGACCATCTTCTCGACCCGCACCGCCGTCCCCTGCCGGACGTCGAACGCGAGAACCTGCTGGATGTAGTCCTCCATCTGGTGCAGACTGCGTTCGGCGGCGATGGGCCCGCCGTCGCCGAACACCCGCGTCCGCGCGGCCTGGCTGACATACACGTTGGACTGCCGGGTCTCGACCTTCAACGCGATGACCTCCGGCCCGAATGTGCGAGGCGAGACGGGATCGAGGTGCCGGCCCTCGAGCTGCTCGTAGCGCGCGACGCCGCCGTTGGTCACGCGCCCGTCGAGTGCCGAGACGACCTCGACCCGGCCGGACCAGTTCTCCGGCGCCAGGGTCCACTCGATACCCGCGTGATGGACGTGCGCCATGCTCACGAACCGTCGGGTGCGCAGCGTCGTCTCCCGTCCGGCACGATCGCGGAAGCGCATGGTCCGCAGGACCGTGGCGTACCGATGTCGAGCTCGTGCCGGTAGGTGAGGAGCTCGACATTGCCGAGCCGGATCGCGTCCTCCCCCTCGATGCGCAGCTTGAGGACCAGCCAGTTGGGGAGGTTGACGAGGTCCTCGTTGAGCACCGGAAGCCCGCCGAGGATCGCCGTCTCCCGGTTGTAGACCCCGTGCACGTAGGTGCCGGGATAATGCGTGCCGTCGGCGTCCTCCCACTCGGCAGCACCGCGCGCGCACAGGTAGCCGTTACCCGTCGACGTCAACGCCTCCCGAAGCCCCTCCTGTTGCGGATCGAAGCCCTCGTAGGTCAGCGAGAAACCGTCCACCCCACCTCCCCTCCCGCCGACGACCCTCGCAGATACCCGTCGGCACCATGAACAGCCGTGAGGCGGACCCGGAACACGACCGGCGCGGCGCACGGGGCGACCGACACGGTGACCACCCGCCGCGGCGCCAAGCGCCGGTGAGGGTTGCCACGGCCACCGAGCGCGCCGACGATACGGCGATGACCGGGACGGTGACCCAGACGACCCAGACGACCCAGACGCCGCCACCGGCCAGCGCCGCGGCCGGTGCGGCAGCGATCGGCGGAGCCAGCGGGACGCTCGGCGAGGAGCAGGTCCGCGAGTTCGTCCACGAGCAGCTGGCGCGCGCGGACCTCGCCGGGCGCAGCGTCTGCGTCATCGTGCCGGACGCCACGCGCAGCTGTCCCCTGCCGCTGCTGTGGTCCGCGGTGCACGGCGCGCTGCACGGGCGGGTGAGTCGACTGACGGTCCTGATCGCCCTGGGGACACACGCCGCGATGCACGAGCCGGCGCTCGCCGACCACCTCGGATATCCCGCGGGGGCCTGGACACAGGCCTATCCCGGAACAACACTGCTCAACCACGAGTTCTGGGACCCCGCGACCTTCGCCGAGGTTGGGACGATCGGCGCGGCGCGGATCGCAGAGCTGTCCGACGGCATGCTCCACTTCGACGTGCGGGTGCGACTCAACCGAGCGGTGGTCGAGCACGACGTCACCCTCATCGTCGGGCCGGTGTTCCCCCACGAGGTCGTGGGGTTCTCCGGCGGCAACAAGTACCTGTTTCCCGGGGTCTCCGGTCAGGACGTCATCGACGTCTCGCACTGGCTCGGCGCCTTGCTCACCAGTGCGGAAATCATAGGCACCCGCGGCGTCACGCCGGTGCGAGCTCTGATCAACGAGGCTGCCTCCCTGGTGCCCGGCGAGCGCCTCGCCCTGTGCGTCGTCGTCAAGTCCGGCACCGACGCCCTGCACCACCTGGCGTTCAGCGACCCGCACACCGCGTGGGCCGCCGCCGCCGAAGTCGCCGCCGAGACGCACGTTCGCTACCTCGACGCGCCGGTGCGCCGCGTGCTGTCACTGATCCCGGCGAAGTACGCGGACATGTGGACCGGTGCCAAGGGGTTCTACAAGGTCGAGCCGGTCGTCGCCGACGGCGGGCAGGTCGTGCTGTACGCGCCGCACATTCGCCAGGTCAGCGTGATGCACCCGCACATCGTCGACATCGGCTACCACTGCCGCGACTACTTCGTGAAGCAATGGGACCGGTTCAAGGACATGCACTGGGGTGACCTGGCCCATTCCACACACCTTCGCGGGGCCGGAACGTACGACGAGGTCCGCGGCGAACGCCACCGGGTCACCGTCACCCTCGCCACCGGCATTCCGGAGGACGTCGTGCGGTCGATCAACCTGGACTACCTCGACCCGTCCGAGGTCGACGTCGACGCCTGGGGGGCGGACCCCGACACGCTCGTCGTCCCCCAGGCCGGGGAGGACCTGTTCCGGCTACGGTGAGCGGCCGCCGGCGTCCCGGCGCGGCTATGGCACCCGCGCGCAGACGTGCTCCGCGATCGCCAGGCACGAGGTCGCGGCGGGCGAGGGAGCGTTGCGGACGGCGACGACAGGTCCGCGGACGCTGATCCGGAAGTCGTCGACGAGCGAGCCGTCGGGGTCGAGCGCCTGCGCCCGGACGCCGGCGGGCGCCGGCGAGACGTCGTCGACCCGCAGCTCCGGGACGTAGCGGCGGGCGCGCGCGACGAAGACGGACGTCGACCATGACCCGGCCACCTCGTGCAGACCGGTCTTCCAGTGCGCCCGAGCCAGCGCCCGGAAGCCGGGCGACCGCACGATCTCGCGGACGTCGGCGGCGCAGACCCGCCGGCGCCGGTAGCCCTCCCTCGCCAGGGCGAGCACGGCGTTGGGGCCCACCTCGACGACGTCGTCGACCCGGCGGGTGAGGTGAACGCCGAGGAACGGGTACCGCGAATCGGGCACCGGATAGATGAGCCCACGGACGAGATGACGCCGGTGCGGCGCCAGCCGGTAGTACTCACCGCGGAAGGGCACGATCACCCGGTCCACCGTGTCCCCCGCCAACCGGGCCACCCGGTCGGCGTGCAGGCCGGCACACAGGATCACCCGGTCCGCCTCCACCGCGCGCTCGGGCGAGCGGACCAGGATCCGGGCACCACGACGCTCGATGCCGGTCACCGGAAATTCGCAGATGACCTCCCCGCCGAGCGCGGCGAGGTCGGCGGCGAGCGCGCGGCACACCGCGGGGAAGTCGACGACCGCGGTGGTCGGCGAGTGCACCGCGGCCACCCCGGCCGCATGTGGCTCGACCTCGCGCAGCGCCGCGGCGTCGAGCAGCCGCAGACCGGGGACGCCGTTGGCCACCGCACGGTCGTGCAGCGCGCGCAGCCGCGTCCGCTCGTCGTCGTCGAGCGCGACGACGAGCTTCCCGCGCTCGACGTAGGCGATCCCGCGCTCCCGGCAGTAGTCGCGCAGCAGCGCGACGCCGTGGCGGCACAGCCGGGCCTTCAACGACCCCGGCTCGTAGTAGAGCCCGGCGTGCACGACGCCGCTGTTGTGCCCGCTCTGGTGCTGCCCGATCAGCGGCTCCTTCTCCACGACGGTCACGGTCGCGCCGGGACGCTGCCGCGCGATCTGCCGGGCGACCGCGAGCCCGACGATGCCCGCGCCGACGACGACGACTCGCTCCTCCGCCATGGTCAGCCGGTCCGCACCACGAGGCGCTGCGGGCGGCCGGCCGCGGCGGCGACCAGCACCTCGGCGCCGCGGTGGGTGGCGCGCACGGCGTACCGCGCCGCGCCGCCGTTCAGCGTGACCGCGCGGACGCGCGCCCCGGCGGGCAGGGCCACCCCGACCGCCAGCGCGCCGGGAGTTCGAGCCGTGACGGTCGAGGTGTACGCCGCACCGTCGTGGGTCGCGGTCACGTCGAGCGAGCCGGCACCAAGGCGAATGTTCGTCGCGGCGATCCGGCGCCGCCCGGGTGGCAGCTGCGGGACCACCTCGAGCCGGCCCCGGCCGAGATCGGGGCGGACGCCGAGCTGCTGATGCACCACGGGCCACAGTGTGCCGTAGTGGCCCCACGCCTGCATGACCATCGAGCGCTTCGTGAACGGCAGGTCGACGTTGCGCCCGAACTCCGGCGACGGCGCGGTCTCCGGCATCGCACCCGGCTGCTCGTCCGGTTTCCCCAGCACGAGCCGCGCGTTGCCGTCGGTGTAGCGGCGCTGGTCATCCAGCCGCCCGTAGTTGCCCAACGCGACCGCCATCAGCGCGGTGTTGAGCGAGAAGGTGACCCGGTTGCGCGGGGTCCGGGGTGCCGGGTCACAGCCGGGCGCACCCTGCACGTAGAGCCCGAACCGGCCCGTGTAGCAGCGGGTCATCCGCAGCTCGAGCGCGGGGGCGGCGTGGGCGGGGACGGCCAGCCCGAGCCGCGGCGTCCTGCCCACATAATGCTCGACCTCCATCGGTGTGATCCCGATCCACCAGCGCTGCTGGAGCCTGACGTTGCCCGGGTCGTCGAGCGAGTCGGCGTACTGCGGCACCGCCGGCATCCACCACGCGCCCTCGAACCGGCGCTCCATCGCGCGGGCCCTGCCGAGCGCCCACCGCTCCGTCACGGTGTCACGCCGGCTCGCCGCCATGTCCGCGAGGTCGTGCAGCCCGCGAAGCGTGTAAACGGTCACGTCGAGCGTCTCCTCGCCCAACCCGCTCGCCTCGACGTTGCCCAATCCGTGCGGCCACAGGTCACCGTCGACGTCCTGGTGCCGAGTAATGAACGCCAGGTTGCGCCGCACGAAGTCGTACATCTCGTCGCGGAACCGGTTGTCTCCGGTCCACCGCCACAGCAGCGCGACCGTGCTGGGGAACTTCGCGGTCTCGTCGATGTTCCCGGGGTCGGCGTCGAGGCCGACGTACACGTCGCCGGTCGTGACGACCTCGTGCACCACCTTGCCGCTGCGGTTGTTGGCGATCTCGCTGACCGCGCGCAGCGCCCGCAGGTGGTCCTTCACGACGTCGAACCGGCCGGCGGCGACGAGCGCGAACGCGGTGTACTCCCCGTCCGTCGCGAACAGCCACGGGTAGTCGGGGAAGCCGGCCCCGACGAACCGCACGCGGTCCACGCGCCCGGCCGGGGGCGGGTACGCCGTGCCGCCGCGGATCCGCCGCACCTGCAGCCCCCGGGCCTGCTGGGTAAGGTCGGCGAGGTTCTGCTTGCCCCACTCGACGCTCGCGGCGAGCAGGCGGTCACCGGGCAGCTCGAGGCGGGTCCGCGCGGCGAGCGTGAGGCGCCGGCGGACCTTGGCCCGCAGCTGCCCGGCCGGGTCGACGGAGGCGGCGGCGTACTCCGCCTGCGCCGCCGCGAGCCCCTGATCCGACCCGGCGACGGTGACCCACACCGTCCGGCTGGTCCGCGCCGGCACGGTCAGCGTGAAGCCGAGCTGCCCGCCCGCGCCCTTGCCGTACCCGCTGTCGTCGCAGCGGTCCCGGTCCGGCCGCGGCGGCGGCGGGCAGAGCACCGGCGGGTCCTGGGGGCCGCGGAAGGCCCGGCCCACCCGAACGCGATCCGGGGTCAGGCTCGCCCCGACGATCGCCGCCCAGTCGTGCCGGCTGGCGTTCGCGGTCGGCGGGCGGCCGACGTCGCGGAAGACCAGCCGCCGGGAGCGGGCGGTCCCGGTGTCGGGCAGGTCGAACCCGAGTTGACCGGGTTTCGTCGCCCCCCAGGGATACGCCGACATCAGCTCGGAGTGGGCGTCGACAACGAGGCGAACCCGGCGGGTCCGGGCCGCCGTGACGGTCAGCCCGACGTGGACCGCGCGCCGCTCGTCGGGCGCGAAGTCGGTGCGGGTCAGCCGCACCCCGGCCGGGCCGGGCAGGGTCATCCGGACGTAGCCGTAGCCGCTGGCGAACCGGGTCGCGGGCGGCACCCAGCGACCGTCGACGCCGAACCAGAGGCCGTCGAGCAGCTTGATCGGCGGCGTCCAGATGCCGCCCATCTCCCCGCGGGTGTGGAACCCCATCGCGGGGTAGCGCCCCGCCGCGGAGCCGAGCTCGTACGCGCGCTCCCCCGCCGCCACGAAGCGGCGCTCGTCCAGCCGGTCGGTCACCGAGACCGTGGGGCCGATCGCCGTCCCGTCCGGGGGCGCCGCCGCGCGCGCCGGGCGCTGCGGGGCGGGAACGGCGGCAGTCACGGCCGGGAACGCGGCCACGGTGGTCACGGCCGGAATCGCGGCCACGGTGGTCACGGCCAGGAACGCGGCCACAACGAGGGCCGACGCAAGCCAGCGGCGCATGTCGCCTCCTGCTCACCGACGCGCCGGCCCCCTACCCGGGCGAAGCCCGGAGCACGCGGACGAGTGTGGCGGACACCGTGCGTGGTCACTCCCGCCAGAGCAGGACCAGCGCGCGGTCATCGCCGCCGTGCGCCGCGGTCGCCTCGACGATGCGGTCGGCGCCCCCGACGAAGCCGCGGGGCACCAAACGCTCCGCCTCGCCCAACAGCCTGTCGAGCCCCGTCGTCAGGTCCTGCCCGGGCGCCTCGATGAGCCCGTCCGTGTAGAGCAGCAGAGCGTCGCCGTGGCCGAGCACCCCGTGCGCGGTGACGTACTCCGCCTTCGGCAGCAGCCCGAGCGCGGTGCCGTCCCCCTCGGTCAGCAGCCACCGCCCGCTGCCCGCCTCGAAGTGCGCGGCGGGCGGGTGCCCGGCGGACTCGACGACGTACGACCCGGTCAGCAGGTCGACGACGACGTGCACCGCGGTGGCGAACCTCTCCTCCCACCGCTGGCGCAGCACGTACGCGTTGGCGGCGGACAGGAACTCCTCCGGGGGGATCGCCCCGATCAACCCGCCGAACGCGCCCGACAGCAGCAGCGCCCGGGTGCCCGCGTCGACCCCCTTGCCGGACACGTCGACGAGGACGAGCTCCAGCTCCCCGCCCTCCGCGTCGAGGATCGAGACGAGGAAGTCGCCGCCGAACGACGAGCCGCCCGCGGCGCGGACCGCGACCTCCGCCCGCCACCGACCCGGCAGCGGGGGCAGCTCGCCGAGCGCGCGGAGCCGGTCGCGCAGATCCGCGAGCATCGACTCGCCCCGCAGGCCCTGGACGCCGAGCGCTTCCCGGGTGCCGGCGAAGACGTGCGCGAAGATCGCGGTGAGCACGACCACGAGGAACAGGCCGGGGCGCACCTCGCCGAACCCGAGCCGCCACCCGACGTACAGCAACGATACGATCACGGCGGCGTCGAGGACTCACAGGCTGCGGGTGCGCAGGAACAACCCACCGGCGAGCAGGTTGAGCACGACGCTGCTCGGCGGCATCCAGCCGGGGCCGACGACCGTGGCCAGCACGCCGATGGCCAACGTGAGCGTCACCAGCAAGGGCAACGTCACTCGATCGCTGGTGAGGAGACCTCGGCGGAGGGCGCGTGCGGCGAGGCGGCGAAACGCGCCGAGCAGGCGCGCGGCCGAGGCCGGTGCCCGCGGCTCGCGTGACATGATCGCAACAAGCCTATCGGCCCGAGCGCCGGACAGGACGTGGTAAACGGGGGAAACTCCCGCGTTCCGGACCGTCTCCGGGAGGACGACACCGTGGACGACGTCGCGATCCGTGCGATCGGCCCCGACGAGTTCGACGCGTTCTACGCGACGGACGCCGCCGCCTTCGGCTCCCCGATCGATGCGGAGAGCAAGGCACAGGAGCGGGAGACGTTCGAGTACGAGCGCAGCCTCGCGGTGTTCGACGCCCACCAGATCGTGGCCACGGCCGCGGCGTACAGCTTCGCCCTCGCCGTCCCGGGCGCCGTGGTCCCGGCCGCGGGCGTGACGTTCGTCGCGGTGCTGCCCACCCACCGTCGCCGCGGACTGCTCACCCGCCTCATGACCCGGCAACTCGCCGAGATCCCGGAGCCGGTCGCCGTGCTGTGGGCCTCGGAAGCGCCGATCTACGAGCGGTTCGGCTACGCGCCGGCGAGCCGGCACCTGCTCCTCGACGTCCTCCTCGACGTCGGCTGCCCCGCGGCGTTCGTTCCCGAGGCACCCGCGGACCCCGTGCTGCGGCTGCGGCTGGTGGACCCCGGTGACGCGCGCCCGGAGCTCGCCGCGGTGAACGACCCGGTGTGGACGGCGCGCCCCGGGCATTTCGCCCGGACGCCCGCGTGGTGGGGAGGCGTGCTGCTGGACAGCGAGCGGGAGCGTGCGGGCGCCGCGCCGCTGCGGTGCGTTCTCGCGGCGACGGTGACGGGCCCCGGGGCTACGCCGTGTACGCGACCGTCTCGGCGTGGGACGAGGGGGTGGCGAACGGCACCGTCCGCGTGCGCGAGCTATGCGCCCGGGATCCGGCCGCCGAGGCCGCCCTGTGGCGCTACCTGCTCGACCTCGACCTCATGCGCCGACTCACCGTCACGCTCCCGCCGGACGCCGCGCTGGTGCACCTGTTGGTGGACCCGCGCCAGGCGCGGCCGCGGATGCACGACAACCTGTGGGCGCGCCTCGTCGACGTCCCGACCGCGCTGTCCCGGCGGCGCTACGCCAGCGAGCTCGACGTGGTCCTCGACGTGACCGACGCCGTCCGCCCGGCGAACACCCGGCGCTGGCGGCTGACCGCAAACGCCGGCGGCGCGACCTGTGGCCCGACGCGGGACGCCCCCGACCTGGCGCTGCCCGTCGCCGCGCTGGGCGCGGCGTACCTCGGCGGCACGCGGCTGAGCGCGCTCGCGGGCGCGGGTCGGGTGCGGGAGCTGCGCCCCGGGGCGCTGGACGCCGCCAGCCGCGCGTTCGCCGGCGACCGCGAGCCCTACTGCCCCGAGGAGTTCTGAGGATCGGCGGCGGGCAGCAGCCTTCGCCGCGCAGTGGTGCGCGAGCCCAGCGCCGCGATCCCCGCGAGCGCCCGGAGCCCACGGGCACGGTCGTGACCGGCGCGTCGCACCGCCGCGGCGCGCCGGGCGTGCTCGGCCTCCCACCGCAGCTGGTCGACGCGAGCCTGCGCGAGTCGTTAGCGGCACACCATCCGACCGTCACCCCTCACCGACGCCCGGCTCTCACACCGGCGCCCCACCCGCACCGGCACCTGGCCCTGCAGCCCCAGCGTCGCGTCCCCGACCCCGGGTGCGCATCGGGGATTCCCCTGGTCCCTGCCGCGAGAGCGCGTTGTCACTGCCCCGGGAGCGCGTAACGTTTCTGGCGTGGGCGAAGCGGAGATGCGCGGCCTGACCGGCTCGGCGCCGTCGCAGGTCGGGGTCGTCGGAGCCATGCGCGCCCGTGACGTCTCCCGCCCGAGCGCCGAGGACCTCGCCGCGGCAGCCGCCGCGTTCGA
>DATGDX010000412.1:0-1968 GCA_035310665.1 Mycobacteriales bacterium
CGCCGCCGCGCTCGTCGTCGGCGGGCGCCGGCACCTCGCCGCCGTGCCCGTCCCCCCGGGCGCGCGGACCGTCGAACTCGGCGACGTCGACGACGGCGTGGAGGCCCTACTGCGGCACGAGCGGGAGGGCGCGGGCCCCGCCGTCGTGGTGGCCTCCGGTGACCCGGGGTTCTTCGGGATCGTGCGGGCGCTCCGGGTCCGCGGCGCCGTCCCCGTCGTGCTGCCCGCGGTCTCCGCCGTCGCTGCGGCGTTCGCGCGCGCGGGGCTGCCCTGGGACGACGCGCTCGTCGTCTCCGCGCACGGCCGGGCGCTGCGGGCGGCCGCCAACGCCTGCCGCGCGCTGCCCAAGGTGGCCGTCCTCACCGCCGCCGGGAGCGGTCCGGCCCAGCTCGGGGCCGCCCTGGCCGACGTCGAGCGCACCTTCGTCGTCGCCGAGGACCTCGGCGGTGCCGACGAGGCGGTCACCCGCTGTTCGCCGGACGAGGCGGCCCGGCGCGTGTGGCGGGACCCGAACGTCGTGCTCGTCCTCGACGAGGGCCGCGCGGTGGGGGGGCGCGGCTGGCGCGCCGGGCCGCCGGCCCCCCGGGGGTGGGCGCTGCCCGAGGACGCCTTCGCCCACCGCGACGGAATGATCACCAAGGCGGAGGTGCGCGCGCTGGTGCTGCCCCGGCTGGACCCCCAGGTCGGCGACCTCGTGTGGGACGTCGGCGCCGGCAGCGGATCGGTCGGCGTGGAGTGCGCGCGCCTCGGCGCGGCCGTGGTCGCGGTCGAGCGCGACCCCGCGGCCTGCGACCTCGTGGCGGGCAACGCGGCGATGCATCGCGTGGACGTGCGGGTCGTCACCGGATGCGCCCCGGACGTGCTGGCGGACCTGCCCGACCCGGACGCGGTCTTCGTGGGCGGCAGCGGGCCGGCCACGGTCGCCGCGTGCGCGGCGCGTCACCCGGCCCGGCTCGTGGTCGCGCTCTCGACGCTGGAACGGGTCGCCGGCACCGCGCTCGCGCTGGCCGCGGTCGGCTACGCGGTCGAGGGAGAGCTGGTCCAGGTCAGCCGGCTGGCGCCACTGTCCGGCGGGGTGCACCGGCTGGCGCCGATCAACCCCGTGATCCTGCTCGCCGGGAGGCGGGGGTGATCGGTCTGGTGGCGGTGACCACGGCCGGCCGACGGGCCGCGGCCGAGCTCGCCGCGGCCTGGGGCGACGAGACGCGGATGTACGACGGACCCGCGGCGCACGCGCTGCCCGCAGCGTTCGCGGAGTGCGCCGGCGTCGTCGCGTTCCTGGCCACCGGCGCGGCGGTGCGGCTCCTCGCCCCGCACCTGGACGGCAAGTACCGCGACCCGGGCGTCGTCTGCGTCGACGAGGCGCGCCGACACGCGGTCGCGCTGCTCGGCGGGCACGCGGGCGGCGCGAACGCGCTCGCCGCCCGGGTCGCCGCGGTGCTCGGCTGCGTCCCCGTGGTGACCACGGGCAGCGACGCGAGCGGGCTGCCCGCGCTCGACGCGCTGGGCTGGCCGGTCGAGGGGGCCCTCGCCGCGGTCGGCCGCGCGCTGCTCGACGGCGCTCCGGTGCGGCTGGTCGCCGACGCGGTCTGGCCCCTGCCCGCGCTGCCGGACACCGTCGGCGAGACCGGCGAGCACACGCTGCTGGTCACCGACCGGCTGACCGACCGGGTGGTGGCGCTCGACCCGCGCACGGCGGTGTTGCGCCCCCCGTCGCTGGTCGTCGGTGTCGGCGCGAGCCGCGGGGTCGACGCGGAGGAGGTCCTCACCCTCGTCGACGGCGCGCTCGCGGACGCGCGGTTGTCGCCGCTGTCGGTCCGCTGCCTGGCCACGCTGGATGCGAAGGCCGACGAACCCGGAGTCGTCGCCGCCGCGGCGGCCCGCGGCTGGCCGATCGTCGCCCACCCCGCCGCGGCGCTGGCCGCGGTCGGCGTACCGAATCCGTCCGAGCCGGTTCGGGACGCGGTC
>DATGDX010000413.1:0-9528 GCA_035310665.1 Mycobacteriales bacterium
CTGCCACCGCGGTGCGCCTCGCTGGTGCTGGGCCGGGCGGTGGAGCTGCCGCCGGGTCCGCAGGCGCTGCGGCTGCTGGCCGCCGTGGATCCGGACAGCCTGGAGGAGGGCGACCGGGTGGAGCTCCTGCTGGCCTGGGAGCGCTGCGCCCGGTGGGTGGAGGCGCAGCGGGCCCGGGCGGTGGTAGCGGTAGCCGGGCCGCGTCCGGTGGACCGGGACGATTTCGCCCGGGAGTTGGTGCGGGTGGCGCTGGTCGACTGCGGCGGGTCGGCGCGGGCGGACGTGGACCTGGCTCGGGCGCTGTGCGGGCCCCTGGCGGTGGCGCGGGCGGCGCTGGAACGCGGGGAGATCTCCTACACCCACGCGCGGATCCTCTCCGAGGAGACGCTGCCGCTCGACGAGACGGCCGCGGCCGGGGTGGCCCAGGCGGTGCTGGGCGGCGGGCCGCGCCGCTCACCGGCGGAGTTCCGCCGGGCCGTGCGCCGGGCGGTGATCGCCGCCGACCCGGTGCGGGCGGAGCTGGCCGCCTAGCACGCCAATGCCCGGCGGGCAGTGTCGCGCCGGGTATTGGCGGACGCGCAGGCGGCATTGTTCGTGTCCGGGCCGGCGATCGACGTGCAGACGATCTGGACCGCGCTGGACACCGTGGCCGCCGCGGAGGCCGGCCGGGATCGGGAAGGGAACGGATCCGGGGCCGGGGACGGCGCTGGGCGCACGCTAGACCAGCGCCGGTTCGACGCGCTGGTCGGGATCTGCCGGCAGGCGCTGGCCGGCGCGGGCGGCCCGCGGGGTCGGCCCGGGGTGCCGCCGACGGTGTACCTGTTCGCCGACCTGCCGACCTGGGTGGGGCTGGCTGACCACCCGGTGGAGGTCGACGGCTACGGCCCCGTGCCGGCGGGGGCGCCCGCACCCACTTGCAGACCGCCCGCTGGCGGGCGCTGGTCCTCGACGCGGTCCGCGGCGGGGTTCTCGCCGCCGGCGACCGCGGCTACCGGCCGTCGGCGGCGACCACGCGCGCCCTTTACTCCCGGGATCGCCGCTGCGGGTTTCCCGGATGCGTCGCCGCGGTGTGGTTCTGCGATGCTGATCACAACCGGCCGTACGCCGCCGGGGGGTGCACGGACGCGGACAACTGTGGACTGCTCTGCCGCCGCCACCACCGGCTGAAGACGTTTACCGCTTGGGGCTGGCGGCGCACCCCGGACGGCGCGATCGAATGGACGGATCCGCACGGGCACACCTGGTGCCGCGACCCGATCCGCTACCAAGACCCCGGCCCGACGGTCCCGACTCCGACCCGCACCGAGACCTGGGTGAGCCGGGCAAGAACCAGGGTGAGACGCATGGGGTGACGTCGACCGGCAGAGATCCGACCGGCAGAGATCCGACCGGCAGAGATCCGACTCGGCCAGCACTGCGATCGCTGCCTGACTCGACGCCGGTCCCCGCGTTCGACGACTTCGGCGACCCGCCGTTTTGAACCCTCGGTGCCGGTGGCCCCGCGCCGGCGCGCAGCGGTATGGATGACGAACCAACACCGTCACCTGCCGACGAGGCCGGGACAGGGTTGCCGGCGTACGAGTCGAGCGGGCACGACAGTCTGCGCACCTGGGCTCGCTGGCCGAGCCCTCGGTGGTCAGCGTCCCGCTGTTCGGCGCACTGGGAAGCGCGCTCGCGCCCACGGTGCACGCCATGGTGGTCGCCTGTTTCGTCCTCGAACTCGCCGTCGGCGCGGCGACGGTGCCGTTGTTCCTCGCCGAGATGGCGCCCGCTTATCGACATGGCCGCGCGGTGACAATCAACGAACCGCGCTGAAGGGCCGGCTCGAGGAGGCGCGCGAGTCCTCGCGCTTACGCGCGCTCCGGTCGAAGCCGAACACGAGTTCCAGGCAGTCGCGGAACACCCGCGTCGCGACGCCGAGGAGAGCTAGGGCGCCGAACTGCAGGCTCTGCGCGAGCACGAGTTTCGTCGCCTTCGTCCAGTGCTCCATCGGGATCGGCGTCTGGCTGCTGCTGTCGGAGATCTTCCCGCGTGCCATCCGCGGGTTCGCGGTGGGGATTGATGGTGTTCGTGCTCTGGACCACGAACACCATCATCTCTTTCGTCTTCCCGCTGCTGCGCGAGGCGGTCGGAGCCACACCCACCTTCGGGCTCTTCGTGCTGATCAACATCGTCTCGGTCATCCTCGTGGGCAAGTTCGTGCCGGAGACCAGAGGCCGCCGAAGCTGGAGGAGCTGGAGGACGATATCCGCATGCACGACCGGCTCAGTTCATCCGCACAGCTCCCGCGGGGGCGCAGGCCTCCTAGCGACCCTGGATCGCTAGGCCTACCGGTTCGGGTGCCTGTCCATCTGCTCAAATCATCGCTTCCTGAATACAGCTTTGGGTTCAGTCGCTTTCTCGGTTTTCTCTGCGCTGAGCCTTCCTATCGTGTGCGCCCTGCCTCTAATAGTCTCTTGACGACGTTCCCATACCAAGGTAACAAACCTATTCAATTCGGCTGGAGCTCGATAAACATCTTTGCCGGTAGTGGTGTCGTGAGCACTTTTGTCGTAGACCCATCCGCGTTCGTCAGAAAAATTGGGGGTTCCGGCACTGGCAGTTACCGCCTTGAGTGTGTCGGCATCCGCCGGGCTGTGCTGCGTCAGGTCCAATTCATACAAAAGAACGGAGGTGCCCACACGCCCTTGTGCTGCCTTCCATATTCCACCAATCGCGCGCACAACGGGTTGTTTATCGAGAGGAATGGCATCCGATTCTAGAGCAACTCTTGCATCTTCAGGCACCTTCACGATCTCCGCTAACAGTACTTCTTGTGCTTTGAGCGGCGCGGCAAGACGGAGCGCACGACTTGTGTCGGGTCTACCCGCTCCTTCTGCCAATGCAGCGGCTGCCTCATAATGGTCTCGTGTTTCGACTATCTTCGCTGCGAGTTCTGTCGGATATTCTTCTGTTGCATCGGTGAGAGATGCTTCCAAGTGGGTCATGACAAATCGCATTCCATCAACTGTCGGATAAACGTCCGGGGGAATCATGAGACTATCAGGACCAGCAAGAGCATCAGGACCTCGGCCCTGCTGTGGGTTCGGCTCGCGGCTCGTGAGCGGAGGTTCTGTCCGACGAGTGATCAAGGGCGAGTGATCAGGAGGTTACTTCGGCCCTCACCCGCTCCAGCATCCGCCGGTGGATCTCGTCGGCCTTCTCCTCCCAGGGCGAACACGCGCAGCGTGGCGATGCCGTCGAAGTCGATGGGGACGTGCGCCAGCTTCGGTCCGGCGTACTCCAGCATCCGGCGCACGTCGCCCGCCCCCTGCGAAAGATGGAAGGTGTGCGGGGCGCAGTAGACGTGCTTCGCCCACTCCCGGTTGATGCCGCGGACGAGCTGCACGGCGCCGAGCAGGCCGGCCAGCCCGATGGTGCGGCACAGGTCGTCGGTGTGCTTGGGCCCGACGCCGGGCAGCGGGTTGAGGGGGTTGCCGTTGCAGTTCAGCCCGGTCAGCTCCATGCCCCTCGTGGAGAACTCGGCGAGGTAATCCGCGCGCCTGCGCGGAGGACAGCAGCAGGTCGACGTGGCAGTGCGGGGACGGGATGAAGGCACGGTGTTGACCTCGACCGAGCTCAGCCCGTGCGACTTCAGCACCTCCAGGGCCTCGCGAGCGCGCGGTCGTGAAGGCAGGCGGTGCAGGCGCCGAGCTTGAGAGCCATGTGCGGTGTGCTGCCGTCACTGGGTCTTCACGTAGAAGTCGGGACGTTCGCGAAGCGAGACGGGTGCGCGCTCCCCGGTCTGCAGGGCCTGCAGCGCCGCATCGGACACGACCGCGACCGCGTAACCGTCCCAGGCGCTCGGGCCGGTGCTCGTGCCCGCAGCGACGGCGTCGAGCCAGTCCTGCAGCTCGACGTCGTACGCGCGCCGGAACCGCTCCCGCCAGTCGGCGGGCACCCGTCCGGTGACCCCGCCGTCTCGGCGCACGAGCACCGGGCTGGAGTCGGCAAGGGCGACGGTGCCGTCCTCGCCGACAACCTCGCAGCGGATGTCGTAGCCGTAGCGAATGTTCACCGTCGTCTCGACGTCGACGAGCACCCCGCTTTCGGACTCGAGAAGGATGAGCAGTGGGTCCTGCAAGTCACTTCCGTGTCGGCTGCGCCGTGGGGTCAGCACCCGGACCGCCGCGAACTCCTCGCCGAGCAGCCAGCGCACGACGTCGAAGTCGTGCACGGCCGTGTCGGTGATCGCCATGTCGCGGGTGTAGAACGACGGCACGGACGGGTTGCGGTGCCGGGAGTGCACGAGCAGCGGGTGGCCGATCGTGCCGCTGTCCACGACGCCCTTCATCGCGCGGTAGGCGGCGTCGTAGCGGCGCATGTAGCCGACCTGCACCAGCCGGCGGCCGCCCGCCACCTCCGCGTCGAGGATGCGCAGGCAGGCCTCCTGCGTCGTGGCGAGCGGCTTCTCGCAGAACACGGGCTTGTCCGCCTCGATGGACGCCAGGACGTACTCCTCGTGGGTCGAGCCCCACGAGGTGACGAGCACCGCGTCGACGTCGTCGTCGCGGACGACGTCCTGCCCGGTCGGCAGCGCCCGTGACCCCGGCACGCCGTCCGCCACGGCTCGCGCCCGCTCGGCGTCGACGTCGGTGACCGCGACGACGCGGGACCCGGACAGCACGCGGCTCAACCGCCGTATGTGGTCCTGACCGATCATGCCGACGCCGATCACCCCGACACGCACGCTCATCGCCCGGGACCTCCGATGCCCAGGCCGCGCAGGTAGTCGTAGGTGCGCCGGGCGACCGGCATCGGCACGTCGAAGTCGACGGGGTACATGTCCTGCTCGACGACGACGAACAACTCGGGGGCGTCGAGGGCACGCAGCGCGTCGACGACCGACGAGACGTCGGGCACCCCTTTCGGCGGCTCGCAACTGGCTCCCATCGCCACCGCTTGGCCGAACGCCAGGTCCTCCCGCTCGGCGCGCTCGACGACCGCCGGGTCCATCTGCTTGATGTGCACGTAACCGATTCGCTCGGGAAACTGCCGGATGATCTCCACGCTGTTCCCGCGGCGGTAGGCCAGGTGCCCGGTGTCCAGGCACAGCGAGACGTACCGCGGGTCGGTGTCGGCGAGGAAGCGCTCCGTCTGCTGCTGGGTCTCCACGTGGCTGTCGGCGTGCGGGTGGAACTGCAGCCGTACGCCGTACTCGTCCGCGAGGATCTTCCCGAGGTCGTTCGAGGCGCGGATGAGCGTCCGCCAGGCGTCGTCGTCGAGGTCGCCCGGCTCGAGGTAAGCCCCGGTCGTGTCGTCCCGGTAGCCGGGCACCGGCACGAACACCAGGTGGCGCGCGCCCAGGGCAGCGGTCAGCACAGCGACCCTACGGGCCTGCGCGAGGATGGCCGGCCAGTCGTCGGCGCGGTGCAGCCCGCTGAACCCGTGCATCGTGCTCCCCGCCACCCGCAGCCCGCGCCGACCCAGCTCGTCGCGCAGCCGTTCCGGCTCGGTCGGCAGGTAGCCGTAGGGGCCCAGCTCGAGCCACTCGTACCCGACACCGGACAGCTCGTCCAGGAACCGTTGCCACGGCGTCTGCCGCGGGTCGTCCGCGAACCACACCCCCCACGAGTCAGGGCAGCTGCCCAACAGCAGCCGCGGACCGCTGGCGTTGCCGCCCATGTGCCGCCTCCTGTCGTCGCGGCGCGGTTCGTCAGACCGCGGTGGGGAAGTGCAGACTCCCGCGTTGGTCCTCGGTGTATTCCACCTGTGGCCAGCGGCTGGTGACCGCCTTGCCGCGGGTGTAGAAGCGGACCCCTTCGGCGCCGTGGACGTGCGTGTCGCCGAACAGGGACTCCTTCCAGCCGCCGAAGGAGTAGAACGCCATCGGCACCGGAATGGGCACGTTGATTCCGATCATGCCGACCTTGACCTGGCGCTGGAACTTCCGCGCGGCCTGCCCGCTGGAGGTGAAGACGGCGGTGCCGTTGCCGTATGCGTTCGAGTTGACGATGTCGATCGCCTGATCGAAGGTGCCGGCGCGCAGCACGACGAGCACCGGGCCGAAGATCTCGTCAGTGTAGATGTCCATGTCGGTGGCGACCCGGTCGAACAGGCACGGCCCGACGAAGAAGCCGTTCTCGTGCCCGTCGACCACCAGGTTGCGGCCGTCGACGACCAGCGCCGCGCCGGCCTGCTCCCCGCGGTTGACGTAGCCGATGACGCGCTCTCGAGACTCGGCGGTCACCACCGGACCCATGTCGCTGGCCCGGTCGTCGCCCGGCCCGACGCGAACCTTCTCGGCCTTCTCACGCAGCTTGGCGACCAGGGCGTCCGCGACGTCGCCGACCGCAACCACGGCCGAGACGGCCATGCACCGCTGGCCGGCGGAACCGTACCCGGCGGCGGTGATCTGGTCCGCGGCGAAGTCGACGTCGGCGTCGGGCAGGACGACGGCGTGGTTCTTCGCGCCGCCGAGCGCCTGCACGCGCTTGCCGGTGTTCGACGCCCGCTCGTGCACGTACCGTGCGATCGGCGTCGAGCCGACGAACGACACCGCGGCGACGTCCGGGTGGTCGAGGATCGCGTCGACCGCGACCTTGTCGCCGTGCACGACGTTGAACACGCCCTCCGGCAGGCCCGCTTCGGCGTACAGGCGCGCGACGAAGGTGGACGCGGAGGGGTCACGCTCGCTGGGCTTGAGCACGAACGTGTTACCGGTCGCGACCGCGATCGGGTGCATCCACATGGGCACCATCACCGGGAAGTTGAACGGGGTGATGCCCGCGCAGACCCCGAGTGGCTGGCGGAACGAGTAGGCGTCGACGTCGACGGACACCTGCTCGGAGTACTCGCCCTTGAGCAGGCTCGGGATGCCGCAGGCGAACTCCACAATCTCCATGCCGCGGATCACTTCGCCCCTGGCGTCGGAGACCACCTTGCCGTGCTCGTCAGAGACGATCTCCGCGAGTGCGTCGAGATTGCGCTCCACCGCGTCGCGGAACGCGAACATGATGCGGGCGCGGCCGGTCAGTGGCACGTCGCGCCACGTGTCGAACGCCTTGCGGGCCGCCTGCACCGCGGCGTCGACGTCGGCGGGCTCGGCCAGCAGGACCTCGGCCTGCTGCTCGCCGCTAGCCGGGTTCCACACCGTGCCGCCGCGGGTGGAGGCGCCGGACGTGGTGCTGCCGCCGATCCAGTGCTCGATGGTCCTCACGGCGGTACCTCCGGATCTCTACAGGTAGGCGCGCTGGTCCGCCTTGCCGGCCTCGTAGTCCGCGCGGGCCTTGCGGGTGCTGTCCAGTGCCGCGACCTCGGACACCGGGACGTCCCACCAGCCCTCGGAGGAGGGCACCGGCGCCAACGGGTCGGTCTCCACGTGCACGACCGTCGTGCGGTCGGAGCCCTTGGCCTGCTCGAGCGCGGCGCGGAACTCCTCCACGCTTCTCGCGCGGAGCACGTCGGCGCCGAGGCTGCCCGCGTTCGCGGCGAGGTCGACCGGCAGGACGTCGCCGTCGAGCAACCCGGTGCGCGGATTGCGGTAGCGGTAGGCGGTGCCGAATCGCTGGGAGCCGACCGACTCGGACAGGGCTCCGATCGAGGCGAAGCCGTGGTTGTCGACGAGGACGATGGTCAGTTTGATGCCCTCGGCGACCGCGGTGACGATCTCCTGGGACATCATCAGGTAGGAGCCGTCGCCGACCAGAGCGAACACCTCGCGGCTGGGGTCGGCCATCTTGGCGCCGAGCGCCCCGGCGATCTCGTAGCCCATGCACGAGTAGCCATACTCGACGTGGTACTGCGTGGGGTCTCGGGCGCGCCACAGCTTCTGCAGGTCCCCCGGCATGCTGCCCGCGGCCTGCACCAGCACGTCGCGGGGGCCGATCACCTCATTGAGCGTGCCGAGGATCTCGGTCTGCGCCGGCAGCGGCTGGTGGCCGAGGTGGAACGCGTGGTCGACCACCCGGGTCCAGTCCGCGGTCAGCTCCTCGATCCGCGACGTGTACGCCGGCTCGACGCGGTAGTCGGCCAGAGCCCCGGCGAGCGCGTCGAGGCCCTCACGCGCGTCGGCGACGAGCATGACCCCCGCGTGCTTGGCCGCGTCGAACGCGGTGACGTTGAGGTTGACGAACCGGGCGTCGGGGTTGCGGAACGCGGTGCGCGACGCGGTGGTGAAATCCGTGTAGCGGGTGCCGATCCCCAGCACGACGTCCGCCTCACGCGCCAACGCGTTCGCGACGGGGGTGCCCGTGGCGCCCACGCCGCCGACCGCGCACGGGTGGTCCCAGGACAGGGCACCCTTGCCCGCCTGGGTGTCCGACACCGGGATTCCAGTGGCGTCGACGAACCGGCGCAGTGCCTCCGTCGCCTCGGCGTAGACGACGCCGCCACCGGCGACGATCAGCGGCCGTCGAGCCGAGCGCAGCACCGCGACCGCGCGGGCCAGCGCCGCGGGCTCGGGCACCGGCCGGGCGACATGCCACACCCGTCGGCGGAACAGCTCCTGCGGCCAGTCGTAGGACTCCGCCTGCACGTCCTGGGGCAGCGCCAGGGTCACCGCTCCGGTGTCGGCCGGGTCGGTGAGCACGCGCATCGCGGCGAGGAGCGCCGAGGGCAACTGTTCGGGGCGGTAGATCCGGTCCCAGAACCGCGACAGCGGTCGGTAGGCGTCGTTGACGGACACGTCGTACGAGCGCGGGTCCTCGAGCTCCTGTAGGACCGGGCTCGTCGCCCGCGTGGCGAAGACGTCGCTGGGCAACAGGAGAACCGGGATGCGGTTGATGGTGGCCAGCGCGGCACCGGTGAGCATGTTCGTCGAGCCGGGCCCGATGGACGCCGTGCAGGCGAAGGTCTGCAACCGGTTCCGCATCCGCGCGTAGCCGACCGCGGTGTGCACCATGGCCTGCTCGTTGCGGGCCAGGTGGTAGGGCAGGTCTGCCGACGTCGTGCCGCCCGACTTCACGATGGCGGCCTCGAGCAGGCCCTGGCCGACCCCCGCGACGTTGCCATGGCCGAAGATGCCGAAGCAGCGGGGAATGAACCGCTGCTCGACGCCGTCCCGTTCGCTCCACTGGTTGGCGAGGAACCGGACGATCGCCTGGCCGACGGTGAGGCGGACCGTGGTCATGTCCTGCTCCGCTGGCCGGTCCGGGGCTCGTTGGTCGGGGGCTCGGTGGTCGAGGTCATGGGCAGCCGGGGGTCGACCGCCTGGTCCTGCCAGGACGCGCGGACCCAGGCGTGTGCCGGGTCGTCGCAGAACCGCCACACCCGCTCCTCCCCCGGCCCAGCCATCACGTTGAGGTAATAGAGGTCGTATCCGGGCGCGGCCATCGACGGGCCGTGCCAGCCGTACGGCACCAGCACTACGTCGCCGGTGCGCACCTCGGTGCAGACCTCGATCTCGTGCCCCGGACCGGAGGTGTAGACGCGCTGATACCCGGGCCCGTCCTGGGCGACCTCGAAGTAGTAGATCTCCTCGAGGGCGACCTCGCCGGCACGCGTCTCGTCGTGCTTGTGCGGTGGGTACGACGACCAGTTGCCGCCCGG
>DATGDX010000414.1:0-3569 GCA_035310665.1 Mycobacteriales bacterium
GGCGCGACGGAAAGATGGCGCTGCGCTGGTGCGCCGCCGGGATGCTCGAAGCCGGCAAGCAGTTCCGCCGCGTCAACGGACATCAGCACCTACCCGACCTACGCGCCGCGCTCGACCGCGAGTTCAGCGAGAATGTCAGCGACCGCTGCTACAACGACGACGTCGCCTGACACCGGGCCGCCACCGAGGTTCTACGGAATCCGGGAGTATGCCCCCGCCCGGCGCCCACCCCGGTACGCGAACAAAGAGGGCGACTCAACACCTGTCAGAGCAACTCACTTACACAGACGACTTGACAGCTCCGGGAAAACCGGATCCGGATCCCGACCGCGCCGCCGCTCGACCTGCTGGGACTGTCCCCAGGCTCGCCGCAACCGAGCGGACGGAGCGGCGACCGGTAGCCAGAATCTCGTTGGGATCCCGTTGGGCACGACCGGAGGAGGGCACCGTCAAGGGGTCGACGTACAAGCGCTGCGGCTGCACGGACGACGCGGGGAAGCCGCTCGGCGCCGCCTGCCCGAGGTTGAAGGGGCGTTCCCACGGCTCCTGGTACTACGCGGCCGACCTTCCCCCGGCCGCTAACGGACGCCGGCGCTACCGCCGGCAGGGCGGGTTCGCCACCCAACGGGAGGCGCAGGCGGCGTTGACCGACCTGCTGGACCGGGTGCACAAACGCGTGCACGTCGACGTCGGCAAACAGACGGTCGCCGACTACCTCGACCAGTGGCTGGCCGGCAAGGCGAAGCTGCGCGACACCACCCGGCGCTCCTACGCCGAGCACATCACGCTGTACCTGGCGCCCGGGCTCGGGCACCGGCGGCTGGCCGAGGTGTCCGAGCGCGACATCGAGGGCCTGTACGCCGCGATGCGCCAGCTCGGCCGGACCGCACCCGCAGCCCGCCCGTCCCCGGAGCTGGCCCGGTTGCTCGCCGCCCGGCACTGCGTCGAGCAGGTGAGACCGCTGAGCGCGGCGCGTCTGCGCCGGGTCCACGCCACCCTGCGCGCCGCGCTGAACGCGGCGGTCAAACGACGGCTGATTCCGCGCAACCCGGCGCTGCACGTCGAACTCGAACACGACAACCGACCGAAACCGGTGGTGTGGACCGACGAGCGGGTCGCCGCCTGGCGCGCCTGGCGCACCCGCCTCGACGCCGCGGAGGCCCGGCTGCGGCACGCGCGGCACACCGCGCACCTCGCCCGCCGCCGCGCCCACCGGCACCCGGACAACCCCGCCCTGGCGCGCGCCGCCACCCGGGCGGCCAAGGAGCTGACCGCCGCGCAGGACCACCACGCGACGGTGTCCGCGGCGTTTCACCGCCCGAAGGTCGCGGTGTGGACCCCGGCGCAGACCGGCCGGTTGGACATCGCCGCGACCGACCGGCTCTACCCGCTCTACCACCTCATCGCCTTCCGCGGGCTGCGCCGCGGCGAGGCGGTCGGCCTGCCCTGGACCAACGTGCACCTGGACCGGGCCGAGCTCACCGTCGCCACCCAGATCGTCCAACTCGGCTGGGCGACCGCGGTCAGCGACCCGAAGGCCGACAGCCACGGTACCGTCGCCCTGGACCGGCAGACCGTCGCCGTGCTCCACGCGCATCGCGCCCGCCAGGAGGCCGAACGGAAGTCGTGGGGAGCCGCCTGGGTCGACACCGGACTGGTGTTCACCCGTGAGAACGGCGCACTGCTGCACCCCGACTACGTCACCGACCACTTCGCCCGGCTCACCGAACGGGCCGGGCTACCGCCGATCCGGCTGCACGACCTGCGCCACGGCGCAGCCACCCTCGCCCTCGCCGGCGGCGCCGACCTCAAGGTCGTCCAGCAGATGCTCCGCCACTCCTCGATCACGATCACCGCGGACACCTACACCAGCGTGCTCCCGCAGGTCGAGTACGACGCCGCCGAAGCCGCCTCCGCCCTCGTCCCCCGCACCCAACCGACGCCGGACGAACCGCCCGCACCCATATTGCACCCATCTCAGGCTCCGAACGCCGCTCACCCGACTAAAAAAAACGGAAAAACCGCAGGTCATAAAGGGTGGGCCGCCTGGGGATCGAACCCAGAACCCGCGGATTAAAAGTGGTCCTCCTGCTGTTCCCGTGGGTGACTCATGCGGCGGTGCGGCCGGGTAGTGGTGGGCAGTAGCCGCCGCGGTCGAGGAGCGCGAGTGCGACGAGTGCCTCGGGGTTGTGGAACCCGAACGCCATCCGGGTCAGCACCCGCAGTTTCGTGTTGGTGCTCTCCACCAGGGCGTTGGACAGCCCGTGGATGAGGGCGGCGTCGATGCCGGCGCGGTGTTTGCGGATGCGCCGGGCGAGTTCGACGAAGGCGGGGATGCGGCAGCGGGCGGCCCACGCCAGCCACCGGTCGAGCAGCAGGATTCCGGTCTGGCCGCGCACCGCGAACACTTCGCGCAGCTGCTCTTTGAGCAGGTAGGCGCGGTAGAGCGGCCCGTTGAGGGTGGCCACCCAGGCGAGCTTGGCCCGCTGCCGGTCGGTGAGGCGCTCCGGGTTCTTCCACAGCGCGTACCGGGCGCCCTTGAGGTCCCGCGCGTGCCCGCTCGCCCCGGCCCGGCGGGCGGTGTTCCACACCTGCCGGCGCACCGCGTCGAGCGCCTCGGTGGCCCAGGCCACCACGTGAAACGGGTCCAGGCACAGCGTCGCTCCGGGGCAGCGTTCGCGCGCCAGCTCCCCGATCCACTCCGCGGCGTCCGCGCTGACCAGCCGGACCTGGGCGCAGCGGTCGGCGCCGAGCGCGTCGAAGTAGCCGGCCAGGGTGGCCTTGTCGCGCCCGGGCGCGGCCCACACCAGGCGGCCGGTGTCGTGGTCGACCACGACCAGCAGGTAGCGGTGGCCCTTCTTGTAGCTGATCTCGTCGATGCCGATCCGGCGCAGCCCGGCGAACGGGTCACGGGCCGCGCGGCCCTCGGCGACCACCCGGGTGACGATCGACCCGACGGTGCGCCAGGCGATCCGCAGCAGCTCGCCGACCGCGGTCTTCGACGTGTGGGTGACCAGCCACGCGGCGGTGTCCTCGAACGCCCGGGTGTGCCGGGCGCCGTGCCGTGCCCACGGCACCTGGACCACCGTCGGGCCGTGCTCGGCACACGCCACCCGCGGCGTGTCGGCCTCCACGAACACCCGCACGGTGCCCAGGTCCAGCCCCCGCCAGCGCCGCCGCCCCTCGCCGCGGTCGTAGCCCGGGCCACGCCGACCGCAACGCCCGCACCGGCCGCGGCCGCCCTTGCGCGGGCGGACGTGGACGACCACCACCTCCTCGTCCTCGTCGAACTCCACGTCCTCGATCACGATCCGCTCGACGCCCAGCAGACGTCGCCATAACCTGGCCGTGCGCACGCCGTTCCACCCCTCGTTCCCGAAGCCTTCGACAAGCCGGGAAACGTAGCGGGGGAACGGCGTGTCGCCGTCACAGGGCGCTCAAGTCACCCACGGGAGCAGCAGAAGAGCCCCAAATTGACGACCTGCATCTCGAACGCTAGGTGCCGCCTGTCATCGGCGCCGAGCACGGGATGGGGCGGGGCAAGGACGGTACCGATCACGGGCGTGGCA
>DATGDX010000415.1:0-9828 GCA_035310665.1 Mycobacteriales bacterium
CCGGGGTGCCCTTGGGCGCCTGCCCGGCGCCCGCGATCGGGACGGCGACCATCGCGCGCCGCTCGACCACGGCGATGCGCACGGTGCGCGGCCACCGGCGCGAGACGTCGACCCGCGCCACGGGGCGCAGCGCGGCGACGCGTCGGCGTACCGCGTCGGTGTCGACCGCTGCCAACGACGTCCCGATCGGGACCTGACCGGCGGCGCGCACCTGCGACGGGGTCAGCCGGGAGGCGCCGGTCACGTCGACCGCGCGCACGGAGAACAGGTCGCTGCCGAGCACGACCCAGCCGAGCAGCCCGCCGAGCGTGACGAGGCAGGCGAGCGCGAGCAGGCGCTGCCAGGTGACCCCGCGCCCGGTGGACGGGCGTCCGGTGGACGGGCGCCAGGTGGCCGCACGCCCGGTGGATCGGGCCCGGGGGAAGGACCCGCGCCGGACCGGCGGGCGCGCACCGCGCGAGCGCGCGGCCTGCGGGCGCCCGGTCACCGCCCGGCCTCCGCCAGCGCCCGCAGCACCTCGGACCCGAGCATCGTGACGTCCCCGGCGCCGAGCGTCAGGATCAGGTCGCCGGGCCGCGCGCGGGCGGCGAGCGCGGCGGGGACCGCGCTGAACGAGGGTTCGAACACGACCCGGTCCGGCGGCAGCGGGACCGCGCGCGCGACCGACGCGCCGGTGGCCCCGGGGATGGGGTCCTCGCCGGCGGCGTAGACCTCCATGACCACGACCTCGTCCGCGCCGGCGAGGGCCCGGCCGAGCTGGTCCCGGAACGCGGCGGTGCGGCTGTACCGGTGCGGCTGGAACGCGACGACGAGCCGCCCGCCGCCCGCGACCTCGCGGGCGGCGGCGAGCGTGGCGGCGACCTCGGTCGGGTGGTGGGCATAGTCGTCGTACACGCGGACCCCCGCGGCCGCGCCCGTGAACTCGAAGCGCCGCCGGGCTCCGGTGAACCCGGTGAGCGCCGAGCGCAGGTCCGCGACGCCGAACCCGAGGCGCAGCCCGGTGGCCAGCGCCGCGGTGGCGTTGAGCGCGTTGTGGCGCCCGGGGACGCGCAGGGACACCGGCCCCAGCGGCCGGGAGCCGGCGACCAGGTCGATGGTCGACCCGCCACCGTGCAGGGTCAGCGTGTCGATCCGGACGTCGGCGTCCGGGGCCTCGCCGTACCGGAGCACCTCGAGGCCGCGCCGCGCGGCGGCCTCGCCCGCGCGCCGGGAGCCGGGGTCGTCGGCGCATGCGACGAGGAAGCCGTCGGGCGGCAGCCGGGCGACGAACGCGGCGAACGCGGCGTCGACCGCCGCGGCGTCGCGGTAGTGGTCGAGGTGGTCGGGTTCGACGTTGGTGACGACCGCGGCGTACGGCGTGAGCAGCAGGAACGACCCGTCGCTCTCGTCGGCCTCCGCGACGAACAGCTCGCCGAGGCCGTGGTGGGCGTTGGATCCCGCCTCGTTGAGGTCGCCGCCGATCGCGAACGACGGGTCGGCGCCGCAGTGCAGCAGCGCCACCGTGAGCATGGACGTGGTCGTGGTCTTGCCGTGCGTGCCCGCGACCGCGATCCCGCGGCGGTCGGCCATCAGCGCCGCGAGGGCCTCGGCCCGGCGCAGCACCCGCAGCCCCCGCCGCCGCGCCTCCACGAGCTCCGGGTTGGCCGGGCGGATCGCGGAGGAGACGACGACCGTGCGGGTCCCGGAGGCGACGTTGCCCGGGCAGTGGCCGAGGCTGATCGTCGCGCCGAGCGCGCGCAGCGCCGCGAGACCGCGGGAGTCCTTCGCGTCGCTGCCGGACACCGGAACGCCGCGGGCCAGCAGGATGCGCGCGATCCCGGACATGCCCGCGCCGCCGACACCGACGAGGTGCACGGGGCCGAGCTCCTCGGCGCGCACGCCGGTCACCGCCCCCGCCGGTGCGCGGCCCGCGAGCCGGCGGCGGCGACGTGCACCATCCGCACCAGGGCGCGGTCCGCGTCGCGGCGCCCGAAGCGGCGCGCGGCCTCCCCCATCGCCCGCACCCGCGCGGGGTCGGCGAGCAGCGGCACCAGGTGATCCCGGATCCAGTCGGCGGACAGCGCGGCGTCGTCGACGAGCAGCCCGCCCCCGGCGCGCACGACCGGCTGGGCGTTCAACCGCTGCTCCCCGTTGCCGATCGGCAGCGGAACGTACGCCGCGGGCAGCCCGACGGCGGCGAGCTCGGCGCACGTCAGCGCCCCGGCGCGGCACAGCGCGACGTCGGCCGCGGCATACGCGAGGTCCATACGCTCGAGGTAGGGCACGACACGGTACGGCGGCCCGTCGGCGCTGCGGTCCCCGTCCCCGTTTGCGTCCCCGTTCCCCGGCGCCGCGCGCGGTGATGCGGGAACCGGGACGCAGCCGACGTTCGCGGGCCCGACCGCGTGCAGCACCTGCACCCCGGCGGCGGCGAGGGCGGGCGCCGCGGCCACGGCGGCCCGGTTGAGGGACCGCGCTCCCTGCGACCCGCCGAACACGAGCAGCGTCGGCCGCTGCGGATGCAAGCCGAAGTGGCGACGGGCCTCGGCCCGGCGGGCCGGCCGGTCCAGGCGCGCCACCGCCGGGCGCAGCGGGATGCCGACGTACGCCGCGTGCGGCAGCGGGCAGTCTGGGGTCGCCGCCGCGACGTGGCGCGTGAGCCGCGCGCCCACCCGGTTGGCCAGCCCCGGCCGAGCGTTGGCCTCGTGCACGACCAGCCCGAGCCGGCGCTGCCACGCGGCCAGGTAGGCGGGCAACGCGACGTAGCCGCCGAAGCCGACGACGACGTCGGCGACCACCCGGTCGAGCAGCCGCACCGCGGCGGCGACCGCGGCGAGGAGCCGGCCGGGCACGGCGAGCAGCCGCGGCGTGGCGACCCGCGGCAGCGGCACGGGCGGGATCAACGCGAGGTCGTAGCCGCGGGCCGGGACCAGCCGGGTCTCCAGGCCCCGCGCCGTGCCGAGCAGGGTGATCCCGACCTCGGGGTCCTCGCGGCGCAGCGCGTCGGCGACGGCGAGCGCGGGCTCGACGTGGCCGGCGCTGCCACCGCCGGCCAGCACCACGTGCACTGCGCGGTCACCGCCTTCTCGACTCGCCGGAGCCGGCGCGGGACCGGGCGGGGGCGCGGCGGCGTGGCGGGGCGGCGGTCGGACGGGTGGGGGTCGGACAGGTGGGGGTCGGACAGGTGGGGGTCGGGGAGGCGGAGGTGGGGGCGAGGGAGGCGACCGAGGACAACCTGGCGAGCACCCGCGCCGCCGTCCGGTCGGCGGCGAGCAGCCAGTCGGGCAGCCAGGGCAGCCGGGCCCGCATGGCGGCGGCGCGGGCCGCCAGGGCGGCCGGAGCGCCGGGCTCCCGCTTGGCGAACGACAGCAGCATGCCGAGCGCGACCATCGTGGGCAGCAGCGCCGACCCCCCGAACGAGATCAGCGGGAGCGGGATCCCGGTGATCGGGAGGACGCCGAGCACCGCGCCGATGTTGACGAACGCCTGGACCGCCAGCCAGGCGGTGACCGCGCCGGCGGCGAGGCGGGCGAACGGGTCGCGGGTGCGCTGCGCGATCCGCACCCCCGCGTAGGCGAGCGTCGCGAACAGCAGCAGCACGACGACGGCGCCGACGAGCCCGAGCTCCTCCCCGATGATCGCGTAGATGAAGTCGGTGTGCGCGTGCGGCAGGTAGTCCCACTTCTCGCGGCTCGCGCCGAGGCCCAGGCCCACCCACCCGCCGGACGCGAGCGCGTAGATCCCCTGAGCCCCCTGCCAACCCGACCCCTGCAGGTCCGCGAACGGGTTGAGGAAGCCGGTGATCCGCCGGATGCGGTACGGCTCAGTGATGATCATGAGGGTGACCACCGCGCCGATCCCGGTGACCATCAGCGCGAACAGGCGCGCGGGCGCCCCCACCACCCACAGCAGCGCGAGGAAGATCGTAAGAATCACGAGCGAGGTGCCGAGATCACGCCCGACCATGACGAGCAGCACGAGCAGGCCGGTGACCGGCAGCAACGGCACGAGCAGGTGCTTCCACTCGGTGAGCAGCCGCCGTTTGCGCACGAGCAGGTCCGCGCCCCAGAGCACGAGCGCGAGCTTCGCCGGCTCCGAGGGCTGCACCCGCAGCGGGCCACCCAGGTCGATCCACCGGGTAGCCCCGTTGGCCTTGTGCCCCACACCGGGGACGAGCACGAGCAGCAGCAGGAACAGGGACACGACCAGCAGCGGGTAGCCGAGCATCCGGTAGGCCCGCACCGGCAGCCGGGCGGCGAGCCACAGCAGCGGCAGCCCGAGCCCGACCCAGACAGCCTGCTTGACGAAGAACGTGAACGAGGACCCCGACTCGTCGTACGCGACGACGCTCGAGGCGGACAGCACCATGACGAGCCCGAGCGCGAGCAGCAGCGCGGTGCACCCGACCACCAGGTAGTACGACGCGAGCGGGCGCTGGAGCAGCGGGGGGGACGAGGCGGTCGACCCGGCCTCCGGTGCGGTCACCGGCCCACCCCGATCCCCCCGGGGGGGGGTCCCGCCAGCCGGTGGACCGCCGCGGCGAACGCGTCGCCCCGGGCCGCGTAGTCCCGGAACATGTCCATCGACGCGGCGGCCGGGGCCAGCAGCACGGCGTCGCCGGGTCGCGCCAGCCGCGCCGCCTCGCGCACCGCCACCTGCATGGCCCCAGTGTCGGTGCTGGCGACCTCGACGACCGGGACCTCGGGTGCGTGTCGCGCCAACGAGCTCGCCACCTCGCCCCGGCAGCTGCCGAGGAGCACCGCGGCGCGCAGCCGCGGGGCGGCGACGGCCGCCACCTCGTCGAAGGGCAGCCCCTTGTTGAGGCCCCCCGCGATCCACACCACCGAGTCGTAGCCGGCCAGCGACGCGGCGGCGGCGTGCGGGTTGGTGGCCTTGGAGTCGTCGACGTACGTCACGCCGTCGACCACCGAGACCACCGCGTTGCGGTGCCCACCGGGGCGAAAGGAGCGCAGGCCGGCGCCCACCGCGGCGGGCGCGACGCCGTGGGCGCGGGCGAGCGCCGCGGCGGCGAGCGCGTTCGCGACGTTGTGCGGGCCGGCGGGGCGGACGTCCGCGACGCGCGCGAGCTCCTGGCCCCCCGCCCCCGGATCGGCGCCGTACGCCCGGTCGACCAGGACGCCGTCGACGACGCCGAGCTGGCCGGGTCCGGGCGGCGCGAGGGTGACCGACACGGCGCCCGGCGGGGCGAGCGCGGCCGACCCCGGGTCGTCGGCGTTGACGACCGCGCGGGTCCCGGGCGCGAACACCCGGGCCTTCGCGGCGGCGTAGGCCGCGGCCGAGCCGTGCCAGTCGAGGTGGTCCGGTGCGACGTTGAGGATCGCGGCGGCGAACGGCCGCACCGACGGGGACCAGTGCAGCTGGAAGGAGGACAGCTCGACCGCGAGCACGTCGTACGGCGGCTCGGCGGCGAGCGCGGTCACCAAGGGCGTGCCCACGTTGCCCGCGGCGATCGCGCGCCGCCCCGCGGCGGTGAGGACGGCGGCGAGCATCCCGACAGTGGTCGTCTTGCCGTTCGTGCCGGTCACCGCGAGCCACGGCTGTCCGGGTGGCCGCAGCCGCCAGGCCAGCTCGACCTCCCCCCACACGGGGACCCCCCGGGCCGCGGCGGCGGCGAACAGCGGCGCGGTCGGCCGCCACCCGGGGGAGGTGACGACCAGCTCGGTCGCCTCCGGCAGCGTCTCGGCGTCACCGAGCCGCACCCGGGCGCCCAGCGGCTCGAGCGCGGCCGCCCGGTCCCGCTCCTCGGCGCCGTCGCGGGCGTCGACGACCGTGACGCGGGCGCCGAGGCGCAGCAGGGCCTCGGCGGCGGCGACCCCGGAGACGCCGGCCCCGGCGACGCACACCCGCCGCCCCGCCCACGCGTCGGCGGGCTGCACCGCGGAGGAGGTGGGCGCCCCGGCGGTCACTGCAGCGGCCCGCGGGACAGGAACTCGGCGTAGAAGACGCCGAGGCCGAACGCGACCGCGAGCCCCGCGATGATCCAGAAACGGATGACGATGGTGACCTCGTTCCACCCGGACAGCTCGAAGTGGTGCTGCAGCGGCGCCATCTTGAACACGCGCTTGCCCTTGGACAGCTTGAACCAGCCCACCTGAATGATCACGGAGAGCGTGATGACGGCGAACAGACCGCCGAGCAGGACGAGCAGCAACTCGGTCCGGGTGGTGATCGCGAGCCCGGCGAGCGCGCCGCCGAGCGCCAGCGACCCGGTGTCGCCCATGAAGATGCGCGCCGGCGACGCGTTCCACCACAGGAACCCGAACGTCGCGCCCATCACCGCAGCGGCGACGATCGCCAGGTCGAGCGGGTCTCGGACGTTGTAGCACGACGGCCCCGGCGCCCGGGTGCAGCTCTGGCCGAACTGCCAGATGCCGATGACGGCGTACGCCGCGAACACCATGACCGACGCGCCGCTGGCCAGCCCGTCGAGGCCGTCGGTCAGGTTCACCCCGTTCGACGTCGCGGCGACCATGAGCAGCGCCCACACGACGAAGCCGACCGCGGTCAGGGACAGCGCGCTCTCCCGGACGAAGGAGAGGTACGGCGAGGCGGGCGTGAGCCCGTGCGCGTTGGAGAACTGCAGCGCCAGCACCCCGAACGTCACCGCGACGAGCGCCTGGCCGACGAACTTGGCCCGCGTCCGCAGCCCCAGGCTGCGCTGTTTGAAAATCTTGATGAAGTCGTCGACGAAGCCGACGGCGCCGAGCCCGGTCATGAGGAACAGCACGAGCAACCCGGACGCGGTGGGACCGGCGAGCGTCGCGACGTGCGCCACCGCGTAGCCGAGCAGCGCGGCGACGATGACGACCGTTCCCCCCATGGTCGGCGTCCCGCGCTTGAGGTGGTGCGTGGTGGGCCCGTCGTCGCGGATCTCCTGGCCGTAACCGTGCTGGCGGAAGAACCGGATCGCCGCCGGCGTGCCGAGCAGCGAGACGAGCAGCGCCACGGACGCGGCGACCAGGATCCCCCTCACCGTGCGACCCTCACTGGGCGACCCTCACTGGGCGACGTCCGAGAGCAGCGCCGCGGCGACGCGTTCGAGCCCGGCGGCGCGCGACGCCTTGACGAGCACGACGTCACCGGGGGACAGCTCGGCCCGCAGCAGCGCGATCGCCGCGTCCACGTCGGGCACCCACGTGGACTCGTTGTCCCAGGAACCCTCCAGGCTCGCGCCCGCCCAGATCAGTTTCGCGTTCGCGCCGACGGCGACGAGGCGGGAGACGTCCAGTCGCACGGCGAGGCGCCCCAGCGCGTCGTGCTCCTCACGCGCCGCCGCCCCGAGCTCGGCCATCTCCCCGAGCACCGCCCAGGTCCGCCGCTGCCCCCCGCGGCCCATCCCGGCCAGCGCCTTGAGCGCCGCCCGCATCGACTCGGGGTTGGCGTTGTACGCGTCGTTGACCACCGTGACACCGTCCGGGCGGTGCGTGACCTCCATTCGCCACGGGCTGACCGCGGCGACCTCCGCCAGCCCCGCGCCGACCGCGGGCAGCGACAGCCCGAGCTCGAGCGCGACGGCGGCCGCGGCGAGGGCGTTGCCCACGTGGTGCTCGCCGTGCAGCCGCAGCGTCACGGGCACCGCGCCGGCCTCGGTCACCAGGCGGAACGACGCGCGCCCGTGTTCGTCCAGCCGCACGTCCTCCGCGCGCACGTCGGCGTGCGTGGACAGCCCGGCGCGCACGACCCGGGCGGGGGTGCGCTCCGCCATCGCGTCCACCACCGGGTCGTCCGCGTTGAGCACCGCGACGCCGTCCGACGGCAGCGCCTCGACGAGCTCGGCCTTGGCGCGGGCGATCGCCGCGCGGGACCCGAACTCGCCCTGGTGCGCGGACCCCACGTTCAGCACGACCCCGATCCGCGGTGGCGCGATCTCGCACAGGTGCGCGATGTGACCACGCCCCCGGGCGCTCGCCTCGAGGACGAGGACACGGGTGCCGGGGTCGGCGCGCAGCGCGGTGAGCGGGTGCCCGATCTCGTTGTTGTAGGACCCGGTCGCGGCCACCGTGGCCCCGAGCCGGGGGAGCAACCCGGCGAGCAGGTCCTTGGTGGAGGTCTTGCCGCTGGACCCGGTGACGGCGACGACGTCCAGGCCGGGCAGCCGGGCGAGCACGGCGCGGGCGAACCGCCCGAGGGCGGCGACCGGGTCGGCGACGACGACGGCGGGGACGCCGACGGGTCGCATGCCGAGGACGGCGACCGCGCCCCGCTCGAGCGCCGCGGCGGCGAACTGGTGCCCGTCCGCCCGACGACCGGGGAGCGCGACGAACAGCCCGCCGGGTGCGGCCAGCCGCGAGTCGACGACGACCGGGCCGTGCACCACGGCGGTGGGGTCGGCCGCGTCGGCGAGGCACCCGTCGACCGCCGCCGCGACCTCGGCCAGCGTCAGCGGGATCACGTGAGAGCTCCCGCGGCGATCGCCTCGCGCACCACCGCCCGGTCGTCGAACGGGGTCACCACCCCGCCGATCTCCTGACCCTGCTCGTGCCCCTTGCCCGCCACGACGACCGTGTCCCCCGGCCCCGCTTCGGCGACCGCGAGCCGGATCGCGGCGGCCCGGTCGGGCTCTACGAGGTAGCGACCCTCCCGCCCCCCGGCCGCCTCCCGGGCACCGGCCTCCATCGCGGCGAGGATCGCCAGCGGGTCCTCCGAGCGGGGGTTGTCGCTGGTGAGCACGGCCAGGTCCGCGCCGCGCGTCGCCGCCGCGCCCATCAGGGGCCGCTTGGCCCGGTCGCGGTCCCCGCCGCAGCCGAGGACGATGACGAGCCGGCGCTCGGTCACCGGGCGCAGCGCCGCGAGCAGCGCGGCGACCGCCTCCGGGGTGTGCGCGTAGTCGACGAGGGCGAGGAACGGCTGGCCCGCGTCGACCCGTTCCATGCGCCCCGGAACGCCGGTCAGCCCACCGACGCCCGCCACGGCCGCGTCCACCGGCACCCCGGCGGTGACGAGGGTCGACACCGCGGCGAGCGCGTTGGTGACGTTGAACGCGCCGGGCAGCCGCACCCGGCCGGCCACGTCCACCCCCGGACCGCGGACGCGGAACGTGCTGCCGGTCGGGCCGCTCGCGACGTCGGACACCCGCCAGTCGCCCCCGGCGCCGTACGTCGTCACCGGCACGGAGGCGCTCGCCGCGAGCCGGCGGCCCCACGGGTCGTCGACGTTGACGACGCCGACGCGGGTGAACGGGGGCGTGAACAGCCGGGCCTTCGCCGCGAAGTAGTCGGGGAGGTCGCGGTGGAAGTCGAGGTGGTCGCGCGAGAGGTTGGTGAACACCGCCGCGGCGTAGACGGTGCCGTCGACCCGGCGCAGCGCGAGCGCGTGGCTGGACACCTCCATCGCGGCGGCGGTCACCCCGTGCTCGCGCATCACCGCGAGCAGCGCCTGCAGGTCGGGGGCCTCCGGGGTGGTGCGGGCGCTGGCCGCGACCAGGTCGCCGACCCGGGTCTCGACGGTGCCGACGAGCCCGGTGACGTGCCCGGCGGCGCGCAGCCCGGCGTCGAGCAGGTAGGCGACGGTCGTCTTGCCGTTGGTGCCGGTCACCCCGAGGAGCAGCAGGTGGCGGGCCGGCTCGTCGTACACCTGGGCGCTGAGCGGCCCGAGGACCGCGCGGGGGTCGGCGACGACGAGGGTTGGCAGCCCGGCCGCGGCGACCAGCGATGCGCCGCCGGGATCGGTGAGCGCGGCGACGGCACCGCCGGTCGCGGCGGCGGCGGCGAACTCGGCGCCGTGGTGGCGGGCGCCGGGGAGGGCGGCGTACAGGTCGCCGGGGCGCACGGCCCGGGAATCGGAGGTGACGCCGCTGACCCGAGCGTCACTCGACGAGGGCGCCAGCCC
>DATGDX010000416.1:0-1565 GCA_035310665.1 Mycobacteriales bacterium
ACCCAAAGCCCGGGTCAGTCTGGAGGGATCGCCTCGGTCACGGCCACGAGGAGAATCATTGAAGCGAGCTCGGTAAATGAGTTGATCCGCGGTACGCGCCATATATTCGTTGCCTACTCGATTCCTACGGACCAGATTCTCACTGAACGAACTCTTCTGTGGCCGCCTCTCACCGCCTGCGTCGCCTTCAAACAGTCCGAGTGCGTCGGCAAGAGCAAGAGCAGACTACGAGAGCGAGACAGATGGAGAGCTAGCTACGGCGTGAATATGTTTCCGGCCTGGTACTCACTGGAGATGCCTACAAAGCCCTAGACCACCTCCTCGAGCAGGTATGGCGGGCGAAACAGGCGATCCTCCGACGCTGCACATCCGGCTGCTCGTGGTTCGCTCGCGCCTGACCACCCCAGATCGGCTACCGCCCCTTAGCCTCCACTAGGTCGCACAAACCTTCGTTTACGAGCCTCGATTGAGAACTCACGCAGCGGGGGGTGAACCATTCTCGAAACCGTTAGACGGGGAGATGGGACTGGTTAGCGTGGGATCCACCCGGTGCGGCGGGTGTTCTGGTGGAACGTCGGCCACGCGGCGGGCCCGAGGCGGCGGCGGGTGGTCCAGGCGAAGACGCGCCCGGCGGAGCCGGTGCCACTGACCGCGACGATCCAGGCGCGGCCGCGGACGGTGGCGATCGACGGGGCGGCGGTGAGCGGGTGGGTGCCCGGGTAGGTGTCCCCGCGCGCCTCGACCCGCCCGTTGCCGTCGAAGACGGTCACCCACTGCTCGCCCCCGACGACGACCTCCTGCCGGCCGTCACCGTCCACGTCGGCGATGCTCGGCGAGGCGTGCAGCCGCTTGTTCGCGCAGCTCACGAGCGTGTTGGACAGGCATTGGGTGTAGCGCACCCGGCCGTTGCCGTGCAGCACGTAAAGCTTCCCGTCGTCCGCCACGACCGCGATCTCGGCACGTCCGTCGCCGGTGAGTCGCCGACCGCGGGGGAGGACATGGTGCGCCCGCCGACCGCGGTCCGCCAGAGCGGCCGCCCGTCGGAGCGAAACGCATACACCGACCGTCCGCCGGCCATCGGATAGCTGCCGGTGCCGACGACGACGTCCAGCCGTCCGTCCCCGGTCAGGTCGACCAGCGCCGGGCTCGACCACACCACCTGGTCGCGGATGAACCGCGGCCAGCCCGCCTTGACCCGCCCGTCGTGGCGCACCGCGGTGAGGTAGCCGCCGCGGGCCGGGTGGCACGGCTGGCCGGGCGCCCCGTCGCAGTCGTAGCCGAAGACGATGTCCAACCAGCCGTCGCGGTCGATGTCGGCCACCGCCGGGCTCGACCAACTGGTGTCCTTGAGGAACACCGGAAACCCGCGCGCGTTCCCCCCGCCGCGGGCATGCCACACGTGCAACCAGTGGTCCCAGCTCGGCACAATGATCTCCTGCCAGCCGTCCCGGTCCAGGTCGGCCGCGACCGGCGTGGCAAACACCCCCGGGATGTGCACCCCGTCGACGGCCCGCGCGGCAAAGATCCGCCGACCGTCGGTCCAGCGGAACGCCTGCACGTTGCCC
>DATGDX010000417.1:0-1944 GCA_035310665.1 Mycobacteriales bacterium
GGACACCTCCGAGCCGGTGACGCGAAGTGACCCCTTAGCATCCGGTCATCAGCACCGAGGGAAGGTGGACTCGTGGTCACTCGTGCGTTGCGCTCGCGTCGTTCCTGCCTCGCGGTCCCCGGCTCGTCGACGAAGATGCTCGGCAAGGCGCAGGGGCTGCCGGTCGACCAGGTGTTCCTCGACCTCGAGGACGCGGTGTCGCCGCTGGCCAAGGAGGAGGCGCGGTCGAACATCGTCGCCGCGCTCAACGACGGCGACTGGGGCACGAAGATCCGCGTCGTCCGGGTCAACGACGTGACGACCAAGTGGTCCTACCGCGACGTGATCACAATCGTCGAGGGGGCCGGGGCGAACCTCGACTGCATCATGCTGCCGAAGGTGCAGGACGCCGCGCAGGTGCTGTGGCTGGACCAGCTGCTCACCCAGATCGAGCAGACGATGGGGCTCGAGGTCGGCCGCATCGGCATCGAGGCCCAGATCGAGACGGCCCGCGGGCTCGTCAACGTCGACGCGATCGCCGGGTCCTCCCCGCGCATCGAGGCGATCATCTTCGGGCCCGCCGACTTCATGGCGTCCATCAACATGAAGTCGCTGGTCGTCGGGGAGCAGCCCCCGGGCTACGACGTGGGCGACGCCTACCACTACATCCTCATGCGGCTGCTCATGGCGGCCCGGATGCACGACCAGCAGGTCATCGACGGTCCGTACCTGCAGATCAAGGACGTCGACGGATTCCGCCGCGTCGCCGGGCGATCCGCGGCGCTCGGCTTCGACGGCAAGTGGGTGCTCCACCCCGGCCAGGTCGACGCCGCCAACGAGATCTACTCGCCGAAGCAGGAGGACTACGACCACGCCGAGCTGATCCTCGAGGCGTACGACTACTACACGTCCGAGGCGGGCGGAAAGCTCGGCGCGGCGATGCTGGGCGACGAGATGATCGACGAGGCGTCGCGGAAGATGGCGCTCGTCGTCGCCGCGAAGGGGCGCGCCGCGGGCATGTCGCGGACCAAGAAGTTCGAGCCGCCGGCTCGGTAGCGCGGGGGCCGACCCCCGCGGCGGTCGGTCCCGTCTCGCGCGAGATACTTGACGGCACCGCGCCACCCCGCCGCCGTGCCTCCCGAAAGGACTCCGACCGTGGGTCGTCTTGCGCAGACCGAGGGTCTCACCGACATCCAGCAGGACATCCTCCGGACCGTCCGCGAGTTCGCGGACAAGGAGATCCTCCCGTACGCCACGGAGCTCGAACACAAGGACGAGTTCCCGGAGGCCGCGGTCGAGGGCATGCGGGAGATGGGCCTGTTCGGCCTGATGATCCCGGAGGAGTACGGCGGGCTCGGCGAGTCGCTGCTCACCTACGCGCTCACCGTCGAGGAGCTCTCCCGGGCCTGGATGAGCATCTCCGGGATCATCAACACGCACTTTATCGTCGCGTACATGATCAAGCAGCACGGCACCGAGGAGCAGAAGCAGCACTTCCTGCCCCGCATGGCGACCGGGGAGATCCGCGGCGCGTTCTCCATGTCTGAGCCCGGCTGTGGCTCCGACGTCTCGGCGATCAAGACCCGGGCGGTGCGCGACGGGGACGCGTACGTCGTGAACGGCCAGAAGATGTGGCTGACCAACGGCGCGCGCGCGGGGATCGTGGCGCTGCTCGTCAAGACCGACGAGGGGGCCGAGTCCGTCTACCGGAACATGACGACGCTGCTCGTCGAGAAGGAGCCGGGCTTCGGCGCGGTCGGCAACGGGATCACCGTGCCCCCGAAGATCGAGAAGATGGGCTACAAGGGCGTCGAGACCACCGAACTCGTGCTGGAGGACACCCGCGTCCCGGCGTCGATGGTGCTGGGCGAGGCGCCCGGCAAGGGCTTCTACCAGATGATGGACGGCGTCGAGGTGGGCCGCGTGAACGTCGCCGCCCGCGGGTGCGGGGTGGCGCTGCGCGCC
>DATGDX010000418.1:0-9156 GCA_035310665.1 Mycobacteriales bacterium
AGACCTGCCGAAGGGCGCGGACCTCATCGTCAACACCGACGAATTCACGAAGCGTAACCTCGCGAAGGTCGGCTACGACACGAACCCGCTCGAGGACGGGTCGCTCACCGACTACAACGTGCACGCCATCGCGCTCACGTCGATGACGGTCGAGGCGACGTCCGGGTTCGACATCTCGAAGAAGGCGGCCGAGCGCGCGAAGAACATGTTCGCCCTCGGGCTGATGTGCTGGCTCTACCACCGCCCGACGGACGGCATCGTGCGGTACGTGGAGCGGCGCTTCGCGAAGGCGCCCGAGCTGGCCGCCGCGAACGTCGCGGCGTTCAAGGCGGGGTGGAACTTCGGCGAGACCACCGAGGCGTTCTCGGTGTCGTACGAGATCAAACCCGCCCACCTGCGACCCGGCACCTACCGCAACATCTCCGGGAACCTGGCGCTCGCCTACGGGCTGCTCGCGGCGGCCCGGCAGACCGGGCTCATGCTCTTCCTCGGCTCCTACCCGATCACGCCCGCGTCGGACATCCTCCACGAGCTCGCCAAGCACAAGCGGTTCGGCGTGGAGACGTTCCAGGCCGAGGACGAGATCGCGGGCATCGGTTCCGCGATCGGCGCCTCGTTCGCCGGGGCGCTCGGGGTCACCACGACGTCCGGCCCCGGGGTCGCGCTCAAGTCCGAGGCGATCGGCCTCGCGGTCGCCCTGGAGCTCCCGCTCGTCGTGGTGGACATCCAGCGCGGCGGGCCCTCCACCGGGCTGCCGACGAAGACGGAGCAGGCCGACCTGCTCCAGGCGATGTTCGGCCGCAACGGTGAGGCACCGGTGCCGATCATCGCGCCCCAGTCGCCGGCCGACTGCTTCGACGCCGCGATCGAGGCGGTGCGGATCGCGACGACGTACCGCACCCCGGCGTTCCTGCTCTCGGACGGGTACCTGGCCAACGGGTCCGAGCCGTGGCGGCTACCGGAGGTCTCCGAGCTCCCGGACCTCCTCGTCGCGTTCGCGACCGAACCCAACCACTGGGTCGACGGGCACGGCGAGTTCTGGCCCTACGTCCGCGACCCCGACACGCTGGCGCGGCCGTGGGCGGTCCCGGGGACGCCGGGGCTCGAGCACCGGATCGGCGGCATCGAGAAGGCCGACGGGGTCGGCCACATCTCCTACGACCCCGCCAACCACGACACGATGGTGCGGTTGCGGCAGGCCAAGGTCGAGCGCATCGCCCGGGACGTGCCCCCGCTCGAGGTCGACGACCCGTCGGGCAAGGCGCGGGTGCTCGTCCTCGGCTGGGGGTCGACCTACGGGCCGATCGGGGCGGCGTGTCGGGCGGTGCGCGGGTACGGCTGGCCGGTCGCGCAGGCGCACCTGCGCCACGTCAACCCGTTCCCGGCGAACACCGAGGAGGTGCTCCGGCGCTACGACAAGGTCGTCATCCCGGAAATGAATCTCGGGCAGCTGGCGTTGCTGATCCGTGCGCGCTTCCTCATCGACACCATCGGCTACAACCGCGTCCGCGGTCTGCCCTTCAAGGCGACCGAGCTCGCGGACGTCATCAAGGACGTGATCGGCAGTGACTGAGGTCGTTCCCACGCCGCGGACCGGTCTGCAGCTCGTCCCGCGCGCGGAGGGGAAGCAGTCCGTCAAGGACTACCGCACCGACCAAGAGGTCCGCTGGTGCCCCGGGTGCGGGGACTACGCGATCCTCGCCGCGGTGCAGGGCTTCCTGCCCGAGATGGGGGTACGGCGCGAGAACATCGTCTTCGTCAGCGGGATCGGATGTTCCTCCCGCTTTCCGTACTACGTGAACACCTACGGGATGCACTCGATCCACGGGCGCGCCCCCGCGATCGCCACCGGCGTGGCGGTCTCCCGGCCCGACCTGTCGGTGTGGGTGGCGACCGGTGACGGGGACGCCCTCTCGATCGGCGGCAACCACCTCATCCACGTGCTGCGCCGCAACGTCAACCTGAAGATCCTGCTGTTCAACAACCGCATCTACGGGCTGACCAAGGGCCAGTACTCCCCGACCAGCGAGTTCGGCAAGATCACCAAATCGACGCCGATGGGCTCCCCGGACGTCCCGTTCAACCCGGTCTCGCTCGCCCTCGGCGCCGAGGGGACGTTCGTCGCCCGCTCGATCGACTCCGACCGCCAGCACCTGACGTCGGTCCTGCGCGCGGCCGCCGCGCACCGCGGCACCGCCTTCGTCGAGATCTACCAGAACTGCAACATCTTCAACGACGGCGCGTTCGACGCGTTGAAGGACGCGGAAACCGCGGACGACCACCTCATCCGGCTCGAGCACGGCCAGCAGATCCGGTTCGGGCCGAACGGTTCGAAGGGGCTCGTGTGGCGGGACGGACGGCTCGCGGTCGTCGACGCGGCGAGCGTGCCCGCGGAGGACCTCGTCGTCCACGACGTGCACACCGACGACCCCAGCTACGCCTTCGCGCTGTCCCGGCTGTCCGACGCCTCGCTCGCGCGGACGCCGATAGGGGTCTTCCGCGACGCGGCTCGCCCGACGTACGACGATCTCGTGCACGAGCAGATCGAGCGCGCGGTCGCCACCCAGGGCAAGGGCGATCTCGCGGCGCTGCTGCACAGCGGGGACACCTGGCAGATCCAGTAGCGGATCGGATCCGTGCCCCGCTCGTCCGCTCGGCGGCCGGACGAGGCGCGCGGGCTGCTGTTCGGGGCCGGCGCCTACGCGCTGTGGGGGCTGTTTCCGCTGTACTGGCCGCTGCTCGCGCCCGCCGCCGCGCTGGAGATCCTGGCCCACCGGATCGTCTGGTCGCTCGGGTTCGTCGGGGCGCTGCTCGCGGTGCGTCCACGGCCTGGCTGGTTCGCGGCGCTGCGGGCCCGCCCCGGCGCGCTGCCCCGGCTGACCGCCGCCGCCGTGGTGCTGTCGGTCAACTGGCTCGTCTACATCTGGGCGATCAACAACGACCAGGTGGTGGAGACCTCGCTCGGCTACTTCATCAACCCGCTGGTCACCGTCCTGCTCGGCGTCGCCCTGTTGCGCGAGCGGCTGCGGGGGCCGCAGTGGGTCGCGGTCGCGGTCGCGGCGGTCGCCGTTCTGGTGCTGACCGTCGACTACGGCCGGCTCCCGTGGATCGCTCTCACGCTCGCCGGTAGTTTCGCGGTCTACGGACTGCTGAAGAAGCGGGTCGGCGCGGGTGCGGTGGAGACGCTCACCGTGGAGACCGCGGTGCTGTTCCTTCCGGCCCTGGCCTACCTCGCCTGGCTCGAGGTGTCCGGAGCGGCGGTGTTCGGCCACGCCCCCCTGACCACTGACGTGCTGCTGGCGGGGGCGGGGATCGTCACCGCGGTGCCACTGCTGCTGTTCGGCGGCGCGGCCACTCGCATCCCGCTGACCGTGCTGGGGCTGCTGCAGTACATCGCTCCGGTGCTGCAGTTCCTCATCGGGGTGCTGGTCCGGCACGAGCCGATGCCGGCGTCGCGCCTCGTCGGGTTCTCCCTGGTCTGGGCCGCCCTCGTCCTGCTCACCGTCGACGCGCTGACCAGCGGGCGGCGGGCGCGCCTCGTCACCGAGCCGTGCTGAGGGGCGCCCGCGGCACCGCCGCCAGGCCGGTCAGCCGGTCCGGCTGGTGACGTAGTCGCAGAGGGACTCGAGCGCCGCCTTCGCCGCGATGGCGGGCAGCGCGGCGAGCGCGGCCCGCGCCTCGCCGGCCCACTCCCGCACGGTGGCCCTCGCCTGCGTCATCGCCGGGTGCGCCCGCAGCAGCCCAAGCGCCTGCGCGTGCCGCGCATCGTCGGTCAGGTCGCCGCGGAGCAGCCGGCGCAGCGGCTCGTCCCCAGGGTCGGTCGCGCGCAGCGCGAGCAGCACCGGCAGGGTGGGGACCCCCTCCCGAAGGTCCGTGCCCGGTGTCTTGCCCGACTCGGCGACGTCGCTGGCGACGTCGAGCAGGTCGTCGGAGAGCTGGAAGGCGACCCCGATCCGCTCGCCGTAGCGCGTCAGGGCCTCGACGGTCCGGTCGTCGGCGCCCGCGAGCAGCGCCCCCAGCCGCGTAGACGTGGCGATCAGGGCCCCCGTCTTCTCCGCCACCACCCGCAGGTAGTGCGCGACCGGGTCCTGCCCCTCGCCCGGGCCCATCGTCTCCCGGATCTGCCCTTCGCACAGCACGGCGATCGTCCGCGCGAGGATCCGGGTGGGCTCGGTGCCGAGGTCGGCCGTGATCTCCGAGGCGCGGGCGAACAGGAAGTCACCGGTGAGGATGGCCACCGTGTTGTCCCACCGCGCGTTCGCCGACGGCGCCGAGCGGCGCAACGGCGCCTCGTCCATCACGTCGTCGTGGTAGAGCGTGGACAGGTGGGTCAGCTCGATCGCGACCGCGGCCGGGACGACCCCGGGGGCGCCGGGGTCGCCGAACTGGGCGGCGAGCAGCACGAGGAGGGGCCGGAACCGCTTGCCACCGGCGTCGAGGAGGTGGCGGGAGGTCTCGGTGACGAACGGGTACTCGCTCTTCACCGACTCCCGCAGCATCGCCTCGACCGCCGTCAGGCCGGCCCGGACGTCGGCGGCCAGCACCGGGTCGGGGCTGCCCAGTCCGAAGACCGCGCTCGTGCCCACAGCAGCTCCCACTCCCGCGCGATCGGCGCGCACTAGCGGACGAACAGGGCGGCTCGGTCCGCCAGCTCGAGCACGGGCTGCGGCAGGACGCCCAGAACCACGGTAACGGCCAGGCCCACGGCGAGGGTGGTGGACGTGAGCGCGGACGGCGCCGCGACCACCGGCCCGTCGACGGCCGGGTCCTGGAAGTACATCAGCACGATGACCCGGACGTAGAAGAACGCGGCGATCGCGCTCGTGACCACGCCGACGATCACGAGCGGGACCGCGCCGCCCGCGGCCGCGGCCGCGAACACCGCGAACTTCCCGGTGAAGCCGCTGGTGAGCGGGATCCCGGCGAGCGCGAGCAGGAACAGCGCGAACATCCCGGCGACCACCGGGGAGGTGCGGCCCAGGCCCGCCCACCGCGACAGGTGGGTCGCCTCACCGTCCGCGTCGCGGACCAGCGTGACGACGGCGAAGGCGCCGACCGTCGTGAAGCCGTACGCCACCAGGTAGAACAGCGTGCTCGACAGCCCCGCCCGGCTCGTGGCGATCACTCCGGTGAGCAGGAAGCCGGCGTGCGCCACCGACGAGTAGGCCAGCATCCGCTTGACGTCGGTCTGCGTGACGGCGACCACCGCGCCGACGACCATGGTGAGGATCGCGATCGCCCACATCATCGGCCGCCACTCCCACCGCAGCCCATCGAAGGCGACGTAGAAGACGCGGATCAGCGCCCCGAACGCGGCGACCTTCGTGCACGCGGCCATGAACGCGGTCACGGGCGTCGGCGCGCCCTGGTAGACGTCGGGGGTCCAGCTGTGGAAGGGGACGGCGCTGACCTTGAACAGCAGGCCGACGGCGAGCAGGGCGAGGCCCACGAGGACCAGCGTGTCGTCACCCGCGCCGCCGAGCGCCTGCGCCACCGTGGACAGCCGCAGGCTTCCGGCGTAGCCGTAGACGAGCGCGAGGCCGTAGAGGAGGAACGCGGAGGAGAAGGAGCCGAGCAGGAAGTACTTCACCGCCGCCTCCTGCGACAGGAGCCGGCGGCGGCGGGCGAGCCCGCACTGCAGGTAGAGCGGCAGCGAGAGCACCTCGAGCGCGACGAACAGGGTGAGCAGGTCGTTCGCCGCCGGGAACAACAGCATCCCGCCGACGGAGAACAGGGCCAGCGGGTAGACCTCGGTGGTGACGAGGCCGGCGCCGACCGCCGCCCGCTCCGCGGCGCTGCCCGGCGTGGTCGAGGCCTGCGCGGCGAACGCGGACCCGCCGGGGTCGAGCGCGGGCTCGGCGAACAGCAGGAGGCTCACGATCGCCAGCAGCAGGATCGTGCCCTGCAGGAACAGCGTCGGCCCGTCGACCGCGACCGCTCCCTCGGCGGCCACCTCGCGCGTGCCCGCGATCACGACGACGGCGACGAACGCGGCCGCCAGCGCGGCCAGCGCCAGCCACGGCTGGACGCGCCGGCGCACCGCGCGCGACGCGAACGCGTCGACGAGGACGCCGAGGCAGGCGACCCCGAAGACGATGAGCATCGGGGACAGGGCGTCGTACTCGATGTGCGGCGCCCGGAAGCCCTCCTGTGCGAGCAGCGCGCCGGCACCCCCCACAGCACTCCCCACGGTCACCGGCTCGCCCCTCCGCTGGTCCCCCGACCGGTCGTCACGCCGGCCCCCCGGCCGCTCGCCGGGCTCGACGCGCCGCTGACCCACGTCGCCGTCGGCTCGCGGTCACCGACACCGGCCTCCTGCAGCGTGCGGTCCGCCGCGGGAGTGATGAGGTCCAGCGCCGGCTTTGGGTAGACGCCCAGCGCGAGCATCACCGCGAGGACGGGGCCGATCACCCACGCCTCCCGTCGGTTGAGGTCCCGTCGGTCGAGGTGGCCGCCGCCGGCCGCGGTGTCCCGCAGCGGCCCGTGCATCGTGCGCTGGTAGACGTGCAGGGCGTAGAGCGCGGCGAGGATGATGCCGACCGTGGCGAGCACCGCCGGCACCGGGTAGCGGGTGAAGGTGCCGAGGAGCACGAGGAACTCGCTGACGAACGTCGACAGCCCGGGCAGGGACAGCGCGGACAGCGCGGCGACGAGGAACGTCCCGGCCAGCCACGGTGCCACGTTGGCGACCCCCCCGTAGTCGGCGATCAGTGCGGAGCGGCGGCGCGCGACGAGGAACCCGACGGCGAAGAACAGCGCCGCGGTCGAGAAGCCGTGGTTGACCATGTAGAAGGTCGACCCGGTGCCGCCCTGCGTGGTCAGGGCGAAGACGCCGAGGGTGATGAACCCGAAGTGCGAGACGGACGAGTAAGCGACGAACCGTTTGAGGTCGGCCTGCCCCACCGCGAGCAGCGCGCCGTAGAGGACGCCGACGACGGCCAGCGCGATGATCCAGGGGGCGAAGTCGCGGGCCGCGCCGGGGAACAGGACCAGACAGAACCGGAGGAACCCGTACGTGCCCACCTTGTCGACGACCCCGGACAGCAGGGCCGCGGTCCCGATCGGTGCCTCCGCGGCGGCGTCGGGCAGCCACGTGTGGAAGGGCCACAGCGGCGCCTTGATGGCGAAGGCGATGAAGAAGCCGAGGAACAGCCACTTCGCGGTCGCACCGGACAGGTTGAGGTCGGCCAGCGCGCCGAAGGCGAAGGTCCCGGCGCCGAGGCGGCGCGAGGAGACGACGTAGAGGCCGATCACGGCCACGAGCATGAGCAGGCCGCCGAGCAGGTTGTACAGCAGGAACTTGACCGCGGCGTACGACCGGCGCGCGCCCCCGTAGCTGCCGATCAGGAAGTACATCGGGACGAGCATCGCCTCGAACAGCACGTAGAACAGGAACACGTCGGTGGCCGCGAACGACCCGATCACCATCGCCTCGGTGATCAGCAGCAGCGCGAAGAACCTCGGGACGCCGTGCCGGCTCTCCTCCGCGTCGTACCACGACGAGAGCACGACGACGGGCATCAGCGCCGCGGTCAGCGCGATGAGCACCAGCGCGATCCCGTCGACGCCGAGCGCGTAGTCGATGCCGAACCGCGGGATCCAGCCGTGGCGCTCGGTGAACTGGAAGCGCGCCCCGCCCGGGTCGAACCGCAGCGCCGCCGCGACGGTGAGCGCGAGGACGGCGAGGGACACCGCCAGCGCGAGCGACTTCGCGGCCCGGGCGGCGCGGGCGGGGAGCACCCACACCGCGACGGCGCCGACGAGCGGGACCAGGACGAGCACGGACAGCCAGGGAAACCGGGTCACGGTGTCACCTCGCGCGCGTCTGGCCCCGTCAGCGGCCCCATCGGTGGCCCCGTCACCGGACCTGTCACCGGTCCTTCTGCCGCGTCCACGCGGGTGCCCGTTGGCTCGCTCGCCGCGCTCACGCCATCCTCACCACCAGCACCGTGGCGACCACCAGGGCCGCCCCGCCGACCACCGCGAGCGCGTAGGAGCGGACGAACCCGGTCTGGAAGCGGCGGACCCGCCCCGACGTTCCGCCGATCGCCGCGGCGAGTCCGTTGACGATCCCGTCGACGCCGCGGTTGTCGAAGTAGACGAGCAGCCGGGTGAGGTACTCGCCCGGCCGCATGAACACCGCTTCGTTGACCGCGTCGCCGTACAGGCCCTGCCGCGCGGCCCGCGTGCCGAACGAGACGTCGGCGGGGGCGACCACGGGCACCGGCCGGCGGCCGATCGCGACGACGGCGCCGAGGACGCCGCCGGCGACGACGATCAGGGTGAGCGCCGACATCACCAGCGGCGACACGGGCCCGTGACCCTCCTCGGCGGTGCCGACGACCGGGGCCAGCCACTCGGTCACCGGGAACGCCCAGATGAGCGCGTAGCCGGCGACCGCCGACCCGAGCGCGAGCACGGCCATCGGAGCGGTCATCACCGCCGGTGCCTCGTGCGGGTGCACGTCCTCGGTCCAGCGGCGGCGGCCGAAGAAGGTCATCACCATCAGCCTGGTCATGTAGAAGGCGGTGATGCCGGCCCCGAGCAGCGCGACGGCCCCGAAGAGGGTGCCGCTGGCGCCGCCCGTGGCGAACGCGGCCTCAATGATCTTGTCTTTGGAGAAGAACCCGGCGAAGGGGGGGATGCCGATGATCGCCAAATAGCCGATCAAGAAGGTCACGAACGTGACCGGCAGCACCGTGCGCAGCCCGCCGAAGCGGCGCATGTCGACCTGGTCGTTCATCGCGTGCATGACCGAGCCCGCGCCGAGGAACATGGTCGCCTTGAAGAAGCCGTGGGTGAGCAGGTGCGCGATCCCGAACGCGTAGCCCGCGGGTCCGAGCCCGGTCGCGAGGACCATGTAGCCGATCTGGCTCATGGTCGACGCGGCGAGCACCTTCTTGATGTCGTCGTACGCCGTGCCGATGATCGCGCCGATCAGCAGCGTGAGCGCGCCGACGACGAGGACCGCGAGCCGGGCGTCGGGGGCGGCGTCGAAGATCGGGTTGGACCGCACGATGAGGTAGACGCCGGCCGTGACCATGGTCGCGGCGTGGATGAGAGCCGAGACCGGGGTCGGGCCCTCCATCGCGTCGAGCAGCCAGGTCTGCAGCGGGAACTGCGCGGACTTCCCGCAGGCGCCGAGCAGCAGCAGCA
>DATGDX010000419.1:0-4152 GCA_035310665.1 Mycobacteriales bacterium
GCGCATCTGCTCGACGTAGGTGTCGCAGCCCTCGCACAGCGCGAGGTGGTCCTCGAAGCGCCGACGAAGTTCAGGGGGCAGCGTGCCCTCGAGGTACTCCGTGACAAGCTCGACGAGATCCTGGCAGTCGATCTCGAGACCCGGCCTCACAGCGACTCCCGCGTGTAGTAGTCCTCCAGGACGGCGCGCATGCGAGCGCGTGCCCGGTGGAGCAGCACGCGCTGGTTGCCGCTGCTGATCTCGAGGATTTGGCAGACGTCGTCGGCGTCGTATCCCTGGACATCTCGCAGGCTGATCACGCAGCGATGCCGTTCCGGCAGCTCGCGTAGTGCCGCACTCAATCGGGTCCGCATCTCGGAGGCGAGCAGCTCCGGCTCGGGGCTCGACTTTGGCCAGCGCTGGGGAAACGATGCCCAGTGGTGCGGCCAGTCTGAATGGTCATCCGGCAGGAAGCGGCCCGGGTCCACGGTGGGGCCGGAGTCCGGCTCCCGGAAGACATCGCTGAACGGGACGGTCCGCCGTTCCCGCACTCCGCGCTTACGCGCGATGTTGAGCAGGATCTGAAACAGCCATGTCTTGAGCGAGGCGCGCCCCTCGAAGCCGTCCAGGCCGCGCAGCACGGCGACCCAGGTGTCCTGGACCACCTCCTCCGCGATTTCGCGAGTGGGAACGTGCGCGGCCGCGACACGCAGCATGCCAGGTGAGTACCTGTGCACCAACCACTGGAAGCACTCTTCGTCCCCGGCGCGCAGTGCCGCCACCAGCTCCTCGGAGCTGCCCTTGACCGCCGTTTCGTCGTCCATGTCCACCCCGCGACGCCGGTCCTGCAGGCCGCTGCTGCTAATGTACTGGGCCGTTGACCCTCGGCAGGATTTCGACCCGTCGGCGGCGCGAGTGCGTCGCGGAGCTCGACTGGCGGGTCGCCGGTTGTCGGCGGTTCGTATGCCTGTCGTCGCGGCCCGCGGCCCCGTTGCGGATTCAGTGCGTCCTGGCGCCAACGTCACGGACCTGGGTCACGGGTTCTCCCCGGTGACGTGCGGTTTTTCGGTGCCCCCGAGAGGATTCGAACCTCCGACACACGGTTTAGGAAACCGTTGCTCTCTCCCCTGAGCTACGGGGGCCTCGCTCTGCGGACCATCTTGGGACCATCTTGGCACGGTTGGTGTCAGCGACTGGCGAGCCCCGGAACCCACGACCTGTGGCGCAGCGGGGCAACCCGGCCGACGAGACGAAACGAGCACAGCCGAGGGAGGCGCGGGGGTGGTACCGACGCAAACGGGAGCGGAGTGGCGACATGGACGCGCGGCGGGTTTCAGGATCGGTGCGCGAGAAGGTCGGAGAGGTCGCGGTGCATCTCCCAGACGAGGATCTCGGCGGCCTCCACCGCGCTCACCCGGAGCCCGCCCGTCGCGGTGAGCCGCACCGCGTCCCCGGCCCCCAGCACGCCCGCCCCGTCGAGCTGGACCCCACCGCGGGCGACGAACAGGTGCAGGAACGGCGCGTCGGGCAACGCGACGCTGTCCCCGTGCCGCAGCCGGGCGGCGTACAACGCGGCGTCCCTGTTCCGGATCCGGATCGCGGCGTCGTGCGCGGGCCTGCCGGAGGCGACCGGCACCAGCCCACGGCGCAGCAGCTGGTCGCTGATCTCGAGCTGTTCGTACCCCGGCCGCGGGCCCGTCTCGTCCGGCACCACCCACATCTGGACGAAGTGCACGGGCTCGTCGGGGGCGTCCGCGCCCCCGGCCCGCCAGGCGTCGTTCTTCTCGGAGTGCAGGATTCCGCGCCCGGCGCTCATTCGCTGGGCGAGGCCCGGGTAGATCACGCCCGAGTGGCCGGTGGAGTCCTGGTGCACCAGGGAGCCCTGGAGCACCCAGGTGACGATCTCCATGTCGCGGTGCGGGTGCGTCTCGAACCCGCTTCCGGGCTGGACGACGTCGTCGTTGCTCACGAGGAGCAGCCCGTGATGCGTGTTGCGCGGGTCGTAGTGGGGGCCGAAGGAGAAGGAGTGCCTGGAGTCGAGCCACGGCAGCGTCGTGGTGAAACGCTCGTGGGCGCGCCGGACGTCGACGCGCGGCTGGAGTGCGGCGAGAGGGCTCACGTCGGTCCTTCCGTTGAGCGTGCAACCACATGAACGACGACAGGGGGCAGGACGTTCCCGGGGAGTGACGATGGTCGGGGACGGCGGGTCCGAGCAGGGGCACGAGCAGGGGCACCGGCTCGTGCCGCACACCGCGGACCTTCGGCTCGAGGCATGGGCACCGACGCGGGGCGGCTGCATCGAACAGGCCGTAGCGGCCCTCGTCGAGGGGTTCGCCGACGTCGGGGGCGCGGCACCCCAGCGGTCGGCGTCGTTCGCGTTCGAGCGCGAGAAGCGACGACCTGCTGCTCGCCCGGGTGCTCGACCAGGCCATCTACCTGGTCGAGGTGTCCGGTCACGTTCCCAGCGAGATCACTGTCTGCGACGCGGAGGACGGAGGTGTCACCGGCGAGTTCGGCCTGGTGCCGGTCGACCAAGTCCGCTCGATCGGCGCACTGCCGAAGGCCGTGACGCTGGAGGACCTCGCGCTGCAGCTCCTGGGGGATCGGTGGGTCGCTCGGGCGACCGTGGACGTGTGACTACCCCTTGACGACGAGCCGGGGCCGTAGCCGGGCGACCCGCCGGGCCAGGCCGGCGCGCTCGCACACCTCGACGACGTCGTCGACGTCCTTGTACGCCGCCGGCGCCTCCTCGGCCAACCCGCGCCAGGTGCCCGGACGGACGAGGACGCCTTGCCTGGTGAGCTCGTCACGCACCGCGCGTCCGGAGGTTTCTTTCGCGGCCGCGTGCCGGCTCAGCCGCCGTCCGGCCCCGTGGCAGGCGGAGAAGAACGCGCTTCCGCTGTCGCTCCCCGCGAGGACGTACGACGCGGTGCCCATCGACCCCGGCACCAGCACGGGCTGCCCGTGCGGGCGCAGCGGGTCGGGCAGGTCCGGGTGCCCGGGCGGAAACGCTCGGGTCGCGCCCTTGCGGTGCACCAGCAGCCGGCGTGGTCGGCCGGCGACGTCGAACGTCTCCAGCTTCGCGAGGTTGTGCGAGACGTCGTAGAGCAGCTCCACCCGGCTGCCGGGCACCAGGCGTTGCACGATCTCGCGAACGGCATGCGCGAGCACGTGGCGATTCGCCCGCCCGTAGTTGGCCGCCGCCGCCATCGCCGCGAGGTAGTCGCGCCCTTCCGCCGAGTCGACGGGGGCGCACGCCAGCTGTCGGTCGGGAACGTCCATGCGGTGTCGAGGCATGGCGGCGAGCATCCGGTGGACGTGGTCGGTGCACACCTGGTGGCCGAGGCCGCGTGACCCGCAATGAATCATCACGGCGAGGAGTCCGTCGACCAGCCCGAACGCGTCGGCGATGGCACGGTCGAACACCGCGTCCACCTCCTGCACCTCGAGGAAGTGGTTGCCGGACCCGAGGCTGCCGACCTGTCCGAGGCCGCGCTCGTACGCGCGCTCGCTCAGCGTCTGCGGGGCCGCGTCGTCGACCGCACCGAAGTCCTCGCAGTGCTCCAGGTCCCGGTCGGTGCCGTATCCGGCGGCGACGGCCGCGCGTGACCCCTCGCGGAGCAGCGCCTCGAGCTCGTCGCGCCCGCGCGGCCGCCACACCGCGCCGCCGCGCATCCCGCGGGGAATCGTGCTGTCCAGTGCGTCGGCGATCGCCGGCAGCGCGCCGCGCGCCTGCTCGCCTTGGATGTCGGTGACCAGCAGCCGCACGCCGCAGGAGATGTCGAAGCCGACCCCACCGGGGGAAACCACACCCCCGTCGTCGACGTCGGTGGCGGCCACCCCTTCGATCGGGAAGCCGTAGCCCCAGTGCACGTCGGGCATCGCGTACGACGCGTCGACGATTCCGGGCAGCGTCGCGACGTTGGCGACCTGCGCCAGCGCCTCGTCGCCCGGCGGGGGCAACAGCGCGGCGGAGGCGAACACGACACCTGGGACGCGCATGGCCCCGGTCGCCGGGATTCGCCAGCGGACGGTAACCATTCAGGTCCCCCGGCGCGTCGTCCGGTTGAGAGTGGCTGCTGGTAGGACCATCGGCGCATGCCTGTTGTTATGGCTGCGAACAAGGTGGGTCCGGCGCACCACGCTCTGGTGCTGCCCGCGTGCGATTGCGGA
>DATGDX010000420.1:0-3079 GCA_035310665.1 Mycobacteriales bacterium
GACAGCAGGAACCCCTGCGCGGCGTCGCAGCCGAGCGACCGCAGGATGGACAGCTGCTCGGCTCGTTCGACTCCCTCGGCGAGTACGGTCAGGTCGAGGATGTGGGCCAGGCTGATGATCGCGGAGACGATCCGGGCGTCCTCCGGCGCCCCGCCGAGCCCGTCGACCAACCCCTTGTCAATCTTCAGCACGTCGAGGGGAAGCCGGCGGAGCTGGCCGAGCGACGTGTAGCCGGCTCCGAAGTCGTCCAAGGCCAGGCTCACGCCCAAGCCCTTCAGCTCGACGAGCTCCGGGAGCGCCGCCTGGTAGTTGTCGATGACGATGCGCTCGTTGAGCTCCAGCGTCAGGCAATCGGGCGGCAATCCGGTTCGGCAAGGCCGCGGCCACGTCCGCGTGCAGGACGCGGATCCGATCGGCGAACCTCGCCGGGGGAGATGTTGACCGCGACCGGTACCTCGCGGCCGGTCCGGCCGGCCCACCGGCGCGCTTGCCGGCACGCCTGCGTCAACACCCACCGGTCGATCGCGTGCGCGAGGCCCGCCTCCTCGGCAACCGGGAAGAACGCGGCCGGCGGGAGCAGGCCACGGGAGGGATGCTGCCATCGGACCAAGGCCTCCATTCCGAGCAGGTGACCGGTGGCCACGTTGAGGTACGGCTGAAAGAGCAGCCGGAGCTCTCCGCCGTCCAGCGCGTGGCGCAGTTCGGTGGCGAGGCGCAACCGGCGTGCGGCCAGCTCCCCGAGCTCCGGGGTCGCCAGTTCGAACCGGTTCTTGCCACGGGCCTTGGCCTGGTACAGCGCCGCGTCCGCGCTGCTCAGCAGCAGATGCTGGTCGACGCCGTCGTCCGGCCAGACCGCGACTCCGATGCTGACCGTGACGTTGAGAAGGTGACCTCGGATCCGGACGGGCTGCGCGACCGCTGCGAGAATCTTGGTGGCCACGACCGCGGCGTCTTCCGCGTGCCCGATCTCGGGAAGGAGCACCGCGAACTCGTCGCCGCCGAGCCGCGCCGCCGTGTCCTCCTCCCGGCGCTGTTGCCGCAACCGGTCGGCCACCGCGACCAACAGTTCGTCGCCGACCTGGTGTCCGAGGCTGTCGTTGATCAGCTTGAAGCCGTCGAGGTCGATGAGGATCAGCGCGCCGCGGGCCTGGTGGCGCCGTGAGGCGATCATCGTCTGCGCCAGTCGGTCACCGAACAGCCGACGGTTCGGCAGCCGGGTGAGCGGGTCGTAGTTGGCAAGCCACCGAAGCCGCTCTTCGACCTCCTTGCGCTCGCTGATGTCGCGAAGCAGGAGCAGCTGACCCGCTCGGTCGTCGATCCGGTTCCCGAGTGGGGAGACGGTCACTTCGACGTGGCGAGCGACCGGATCGGAGCCGAGGCGCAGCTCCGCCGCTCCCGCTTCCGCATCGAGGACCGCGGCCTGGTCACCCAGCACGTACGCCACGCCGGGTGGCCGACGGCCGCCGCCGGGCCCAGCATCCGGCGTGCCGCGGGGTTGACGTCGACGATCCGTCGATAGGCGTCGACGACCAGCACCCCGTCGGTGATGCGCTCGAACACCTTGGTGCGGGCCACCGGCAGCAGGTCGAGCAGCCGGAACCGGAACACCCCCCAGACCAGCACCCAGCCCGCCAGGGACCCCGCGACCGGCGTCGGGTCGAGCCACCCGAACCAGCCGACCCCGAAACTGGCCAGGGCGTTGCCGGTCAGCGTGAGGGTCACCACGGCGAGCAGCAGGCCGCTCTGGCAACGGTACATCGGCGAGATGCGCATCAGGGTGATCACGAGCAGCCCGCCGGCGAACGCCACCAAACCGGTCGTGTACACGAAATGCGGCCAGTACGCGGGGCCGAGCCGCACAACCGGCACCGGCCCCACCGCATCCGATGCGTAGGAGCGGACCAGCGCCCGTGTCGCCGGGCACGCCAGCAGGCCGAGCACGACGAGGGGTTCCACGGCCAGCAGCCCCAGCAACCGCCGAGTGACCTTCCGGCCGTGACCGGTGTATTCGAGAACGAAGACCATCCAGGCGGGGGAAGCAGCGTCGAGCCGAGGTACTTGCACGCTCCCCACAGCTCCCGGTGGCCCGGCTCCGCCGCGGCTATCTCCAGCCCGTAGGCCACGCACCACACCCCGGCGGTGGCGAGCAGCATCGCGACGCTCACCCGGCCGATCGCACCCCGGTGGCGCAACACCCACGTGGACGCCACGCCGTCCGCGAGCCCCACCGCGACGAGCGAATAGCTGGCGAACGACCAGTGGAACGTCATGGAGTCGACCGTTCCGGGCCCCGACCTTCGGCGAGGTGCTCCGGGACCGCGGTCACGAGAAGCGCAGCGGCGTGGTGCGACGCGCCGTCCAGCGGTGTCGGGGACATGCGACCCCCCGCCATTCCGTGCACTCTTCGCACACGTGTCGTGTCGGCAGCATCCTCCCATCCCACCCGCCGTCGCCGGCACCCTCGACCTCGACGTCAGGGGCCGAGCTCACCGACCTCGGCCGATCCGGCGCGGGCCGGGCGGGCGTCCGGTGGGCAGGACCAGTCGTGGACCTGCGTACGGTACGACCCATGACGGGGACGGGCCCCTCGGCGATCGGACAGCCGGTCGGCCGGCCGATCGGACGGCTGAGCCTGACCGCACTCGACTGCCCTGACCCCCGCTCGCTGGCCGAGTTCTACGCCGCGATCACCGGGTGGCCCGTCGACGAGGACGACGCCGACGACACCTGGGTCCAGCTGCGCAGCGGAGGCGCGCCCACCCTCGCCTTCCAGGGCGTCCCCGACCACCGCCCGCCCGTCTGGCCCGGCAGCGAGCACCCCCAGCAGCTGCACCTCGACTTCGACGTGCCGGACCTCGACGTGGGCGAAGCGCAGGTCGTGGCCCTCGGCGCGCGGAAGGCCGACCACCAGCCGGGAACGACGTTTCGGGTGTTCCTCGACCCGGCGGGACACCCGTTCTGTCTCGTGCTGGCTCGCTGACGGCTCCGCGGCGTTCTGCGCCGCCGCCGCCGTCAGCAGGCTTGCGCCGAGCCGCAGACGGATTCCCTGGTCCACGAGAACAGGGCCGGCGCACGCCGG
>DATGDX010000421.1:0-3011 GCA_035310665.1 Mycobacteriales bacterium
GCGTCAGCCGTAGCGGCACGAGTCCCACCTCCGGCCCGGCGCCACCCGGGGCGACCCCACCGCCGGCGGCAGCGGCGAGCAGCTGCGCGCCGAGACAGACGCCGAGGGTCGGGATCCCGGCGGCGACCGCGGCCGCCAGCAGCGCCCGCGTCCGCGGCAGCCACGGCGCGAGGCCGTCGTCGTACGCCCCCACCACCCCGCCGAGCACGACCAGCGCGCCCCACGCCGACGGGTTCCCGGGGGGTGACTCGCCGGCGTGCGGCCGGCACGTCTGCACCGCGAGCCCGGCCTCGGGCAACCACACGCCGAGCCATCCCGCCGGTGCCGCCGAGGAGTTCTCGACGACGAGCGCGGTGAGCGCGCTCCCGCGGTCCGTCACAGCACGGGCAGGTAACGACCGCACTCGTACGGCGTCACCTGCCGGCGGTAGTCCTCCCACTCCTGGCGCTTGTTCCTCAGGAAGAAGTCGAAGACGTGCTCGCCGAGCGTCTCCGCCACGAGCTCGCTGCTCTCCATGACCGACAGCGCCTCGGACAGGTTCTCCGGCAGCGGCTCGATGCCGAGCGCTCGCCGCTCCGCGTCGGTGAGCGCCCACACGTCGTCTTCGGCGCCGTCGGGCAGGTCGTAACCCTGCTGGATCCCCTCGAGCCCGGCGGCGAGCAGCACCGCGAACGCGAGGTAGGGGTTGCAGGCGCTGTCCGGGGTGCGCACCTCGATGCGGGTCGAGTTGCCCTTCGCCGGCTTGTACATCGGCACCCGCACCATCGCGGACCGGTTGTTGTGCCCCCAGCACACGTAGGCCGGGGCCTCCCCGCCGCCGTACAGCCGCTTGTACGAGTTGACCCACTGGTTGGTCACCGCGCAGATCTCCCGCGCGTGCCGGATCACGCCGGCGATGAAGCACCGGGCGGTCTTCGACAGCTGGTACGGCGCACCGGGCTCGAAGAACGCGTTGCGGTCGCCCTCGAACAACGACAGGTGCGTGTGCATGCCCGACCCGGGGTGTTGGGCGAACGGCTTCGGCATGAACGACGCCCACACCCCCTGCTCGAGCGCGACCTCCTTGACGACCAGCCGGAACGTCATGATGTTGTCGGCGGTGGTGAGCGCGTCGGCGTACCGCAGGTCGATCTCCTGCTGCCCCGGCGCTCCCTCGTGGTGGCTGAACTCCACCGAGATCCCCATCGCCTCGAGCATCATGATCGCGGTACGCCGGAAGTCGCGGCCGGCGTGGTGCGGCGTGTGGTCGAAGTAGCCGCCCAGGTCGATCGGCTCGGGGGGGGTCGGTCCCCCGTCCGGCCGGTCCCGGAACAGGAAGAACTCAACCTCGGGGTGGGTGTAGAAGGTGAAGCCGAGGTCGGCGGCGCGGGTGAGCGCCCGCTTCAGCACGTGGCGAGGGTCGGCCCAGCTGGGGCTGCCGTCGGGCAGCAGGATGTCGCAGAACATCCGAGCGGTGCCCGGGGACTCCGCCCGCCAGGGGAGGATCTGGAACGTGGCGGGGTCCGGCTTGGCCAGCATGTCGGACTCGTAGACACGGGCGAACCCCTCGATCGCCGACCCGTCGAAGCCGATGCCCTCGGCGAACGCGCCCTCCAGCTCCGCCGGCGCCACCGCCACCGACTTCAGGAACCCGAGCACGTCGGTGAACCACAGCCGGATGAAGCGGATGTCCCGCTCCTCGAGGGTGCGCAGGACGAACTCCTGCTGCTTGTCCACGTCGCTCATCTCCGCAGGTCAGAGGATCGCGTCCACTCGGGGGACACCGTGCCGCCCATTGTCGCCCCCGCCACCCGCAAACCCTCGCTGACCTGGCCGGTCCGCTCTTCCCGCTCCCCCCACGACCAGGGTTCACCACCCGGGCTCACACCACCGGGGCCCACCACCAAGGTGGGCGGGTTTGCCCCCTGCGAGCGGGCGGTCCACCCCTAGGACGCCTGGGAGCACGGGTCGAGCCGCAGCAGAGTTCGGACCGATCGGAGCCCACCATGCTCCGGCGGAAGGACCCGACATGTCCGCCGTGCTTCCGATGCTCGTCCCCGTCCGGACCCCCTTCCGGATGCCGCTGGGGGCCTCCCTGCGGGCGCCGTTGCGGGCCTCCGTGCCGGCGCCGTTGCGCGCCCCGTTCGGCGCACTGGCTCGTCGACCGCGTTCCGGGGGCGGTCCGGCGATCGTCGCCGGCCCACCCGGCCTCGGCGTCGACCGCGGGTTCGGCGTCGACGGTCGCCCCCGGCGCGCGACGTGCGACGTGCTCGTCGTCGGCGCGGGGCCGGGCGGTCTGACCACCGCGGCGGCCCTCGCCCGCCTCGGCGTGCACGTGCTCGTCGTCGACCGGCACGCCGCGACCTCGATCTTCCCAAGGGCGACCGGAGTGAGCACCCGGACCATGGAGGTGATGCGGGCCTGGGGTCTGGAGGAGCGCGTGCGGGCCGGGGCGATGTCCTTGCGGCCGTTCGTGTCGATGTCCCGGATGCTCGGCGACCGCGACCTCGTGGAGATGCCGATCGGGTTCGCCCCGCCCACTGAGGACGCCGCCGCGCTGAGCCCCACCACGCCCTGCTTCTGCGCGCAGGACCACCTCGAGCCCGTGCTGCTCGAGGACGTCCGCGCGCACGGCGGGCAGGTGCGCTTCGACACGGAGCTCACCGGCTTCGCGATGGACGACGACGGGGTGACCGCGACGCTGCGCTTCAACGGGGGGCGCGACCACCGCGGGCGCCGCAGCGGGGGACGCGATCACGGGGGGACCGAGACGTCCGTCCGCGCCCGCTTCCTCGTCGGCGCGGACGGGCCGAGAAGCGCGGTGCGGGCCGGTCTCGGGATCGACGTCGAGGACTTGGGACACCTCGGGGAGTGGGTGAGCGTGCTGTTCGGCGCCGACCTGTCCGGCGTCGTCGGGGACCGCCGCTACGTCCTGCACGCGGTCGGCAGCCGCGAGGAGCCCGCGCTGTTCGTCCCGACGGGCAACGACGACCGGTGGCAGTACGCGTGGCAGTGGCACCCCGAGCGCGGCG
>DATGDX010000422.1:0-1585 GCA_035310665.1 Mycobacteriales bacterium
GGTCCGGGTCTGGATCCCGCCGTGCTGCGCCGCGCCGCCGCCCTCGTAGGTGACGATGTGCGCGTCGGCGTCGCAGAGCACCTCGCCCGCCGGGGGGCAGACGAGCCGCAGGGCGATCTGGTTGCCCATCGTGCCGCTGGGCACGAACACGGCCGCCGACACCTCGAAGCGCTCGGCGACCGCCGCCTCGAGCGCGGCGACCGACGGGTCCTCGCCGAGCACGTCGTCGCCGACGTCCGCCTCCGCCATCGCCCGGCGCATCGCCGCGGTCGAGCGGGTCACGCTGTCCGAGCGCAGGTCAACCGGCACGCAGCATCTCCGCCACGAGGAACGCGAGCTCCAGCGACTGCGAGGTGTTCAGCCGCGGGTCGCACGCGGTCTCGTACCGCACGCCCAGGTCCGCGACCTCCTCGTGGCCGCCGAGGCACTCGGTCACGTCGTCACCGGTCAGCTCAATGTGCAGCCCTCCGGGCACCGAGCCCAGCTCGCGGTGCACCGCGAAGAACGCCCTGACCTCCGCCACGACGTCGTCGAAGTGGCGCGTCTTCCTGCCGTCTGCGGCGACGACGGTGTTGCCGTGCATCGGATCGCAGGCCCACACGGTCGTCGCCCCAGCCGCCTGGACCGCGGCGACGAGCGGGGGAACCAGGTCGCGGACCCGCGCCGCGCCCATCCGAGTGATCAGCGTGAGTCGCCCGGGCTCCCGGTGCGGGTCGAGCCGGTCGACGAGCGCGGTGACCTGGGCCGGGGTGGCGGACGGGCCCAGTTTGACGGCGACCGGGTTGGCGACCCGGGCGAGGAAGTCGACGTGCGCGCCGTCCGGGTCGCGGGTCCGGTCACCCACCCACAGCAGGTGGGCCGACAGGTCGTACGCCGCGCCGCGCCCGCCGTCCCACCGCGTCAGCGCGCTCTCGTACTCCAGCAGCAACGCCTCGTGGGAGGCGAACAGCTCGACGCCGTGCGCGGTCGCGAGCCGGTCGAGGTCGACGCCGCACGCGCGCATGAACGCCAGTGCCCGGTCGATGTCCGCGGCGAGCGCCTCGTAGCGCTCCCCCACCGGGCTGCGGCGGACGAAGTCGGTGGTCCAGGCGTGGACCTGCCGCAGCCCGGCGTAGCCACCGGTGGCGAAGGCCCGGACGAGGTTCAGCGTCGCGGTGGCGCAGTGGTAGGCCTGGATCATCCGGCGCGGGTCGGGGACCCGGTCGGCGGGGGCGGCGGCGTTGACCGCGTCCCCCCGGTAGGCCGGCACCTCGACCCCGTCGACGATCTCGGTGGGGCGGCTGCGCGGCTTGGCATACTGCCCCGCGATCCGCCCGACCTTCACGACCGGGACCGCTGCGCCGTAGGTGAGCACGACCGCCATCTGGAGCAGGACCTTGACCTTGTCGCGGACCGACTCCGCGGTCGCCGCGGCGAACGTCTCGGCGCAGTCGCCGCCCTGCAGCAGGAACGCCTGCCCGCGCGCCACGTCCCGGAGCAGGGCCCGCAGCCGGTCGCACTCGTCCGGGACCACCAGCGGGGGAAGGGCCGCGAGCTCGGCGGTGACCTGCGCGAGCGCCGCCGGATCGGGCCACGGCGGCCGCTG
>DATGDX010000423.1:0-5675 GCA_035310665.1 Mycobacteriales bacterium
CCCTCCGGACCGCATCGCCTCCTCGGCCGCGCGCCGCCCGACGCCGGTGAGCTCCTCGCGGCGTCGCGCGCGGTACCCGCCGATGTCGAGCATCAACCGCGACCGGACACCGGTCTGGCGGTGGACCGCGAGCCGCGTCAGTTCCTGCAGTGCGTCGAGGACCTCGCCGTGCGGACCCACCAGGTGGTCGAGACCGGGACCGACGACCGAGACGAGGGCACGGGCTCCCTCGACGTCCATGTCGATGTCGCCGTCCAGATCGACGATGTCGAGCAGGCCTTCGAGGTAGTCCGCGGCGAGCTCTCCCTCCTGCTCCAGCAGCGCCTCGTCGACCGTCTCCTGCACCTCCCCGCCGTCGCGTTCCGGCTCCGTCGTGCTCACCTCGGCCACGGCTCCCCTCCGACTTCCAGCGCCTCGATCATCGCCGCTTGCTCTTGCCGCCCTTGCCGCCCCGACGGGCGCTGCGGGAGCGAGACACCGGTTGCTGCCGTTGCCCGCTCGAGCCGCCCGTCGCCGCGCCGGCGCCGCCCTCACCGCCGGCATTAGCGCCCGGGGCCGGTGCCGCCTCGCCGCTCGCCCGCGCCGGCCGGACGTCGCGGCCCGCGGGCGGCGCGCCGCCGCCGTCGCCGCGCTCCCCCGCACCGGCGCCGCCACGTTCACGACGCGGACGCAGCCAGGGCAGGCGCGCGACCAGGTTCGCGGCGGTGCCGGCCGGGCCGTCGTCGGCGGCGTCCTCTTGTCCCCCGCCCGGGACGCTGCGCTTCGGGACCCGGCGCGGCGCCGGCGGGGTCAGCGCGCGCGCGTTCTCCCGCGTCCGGCCCGTGTCGCCGCCCGCACCGGCGCCGCCGTTGCCGACACCTGCCACGGCGGGGACGGGGTTCAGCCGCCGCAGGACGATGAACTGCTGACCCATGCTCCACAGGTTCGTGGTGAGCCAGTAGATGAGGACGCCGATCGGGAAGTTGACGCCGAACACCGCGAAGGACAGCGGCAGCACGTAGAGCAGGATCTTCTGCTGCGCCGCCATCGGGTTGTCGACGTTGCTCGCCGCGGACCGCGCCATCAACTGCTTCTGCGTGATGAAGGTCGTGAGACCCATGAGCACGATGAGCACGACCGAGACGACCCGCACCGTGCCCGGCGAGGCGCCGAATCGCGCTGCCTCGGCCGCCCCGGTGAACGACGACGCGATCGGCGCCCCGAAGATCTTCGCGGACGCCGCGCTCTGGGCAAGCTCCGGCGTGAGGCCGTACTCCGCCTTGTCCTTGGCGATCGTGTTAAGCACGTGGAACAGGGCGAAGAACACCGGCATCTGAGCGATCAGGGGCAGGCACCCGGACAACGGGTTCGCGCCGTGCTCTCGGTAGAGCTTCATCAGCTCGGTGTTGAGGGTCTCGCGGTCGCCCTTGTGGCGGGCCTGCAGTTCCTTGATCTTCGGCTGCAGCTCCTGCATGGCGCGCTGTGTCTTGATCTGTTTGACGAACAGCGGGAAGAGGAGCAGCCGGACGACGACGGTGAGCAGGACGATGGACAAGCCCCAAGTGAGCCCGCTGTCCTTGCCGAACACCGGGGACAGGCCGGCGTGGATCGCCAACACAATCCAGGTGACGATCGTGTAGAGCGGGTTCAGCACGAGGAGGCTCCAGGAGGGCGAACGGACCGGCGGCTGGCGCGACCGGGTGGGACCGGGTCGAAGCCGCCGGGGTGGAACGGGTGGCAGCGGGCAAGGCGGCGCGCGATGAGCCACCCGCCGCGGCCCGCGCCGTGGACGCGAAGCGCCTCGACAGCGTAGGCGCTGCACGACGGCACGAACCGACACCGGGGCGGGAACAGCGGACTGATCCAGCGACGGTACTGATGGAGGATCGCGAGCAGAACGGCGACGAGCGGGCCGGGACGCGCGTCGCCCCGCGAGCTCACCGGCGCGAGTTCGGGCCCGCTCCCGACACCGGCCTCATCGTCCCGCGCCCCTCTCGGCCGGCACCGCACTCTCGGCCGTCACCGCTCTCTCGGCCGGCACCGGTGCCTACACCGAGGCGGCGCAGCACGGCGTCGAGGTCGGTCGCGAGGTCGTCGTACGACGCCGCGGCCGCCGGCGGATTTGCCCGGACGACGAGGAGCGCGCCCGCCGGCAGCCCGGCCATTCGGGGGGACATCAGGTGGCGCAGGCGGCGCCGAACGCGGTTGCGGGTCACCGCCGTCCCGACCGCGCGGGTCACCACGACCCCGACGCGAGGAGGGTGCGGCTCGGGCTCGACCAGGAGGTGGGCAACGACGCGGGGGCGACCGGCCCGCCGACCGCGGCGCACGGCATCGGTGAGCTCGGCGCGCCGGCGCAGGCGGGACGCGGCGGGGAGCACGGGCGCGAGGAGGTCAGGCAGACAGCTCCGCCCGTCCCTTGCGCCGCCGCGCGGCGATGATCGCGCGCCCAGCACGCGTGCGCATCCGCAGTCGGAACCCGTGCGTCCTCGCCCGACGGCGATTGTTCGGCTGGAACGTACGCTTGCTCACTGGCGGGCGCTCCCGGAGATGTTCGGTCGGGCGACCGGTCACGGCAGGAAGCCGCGGACGGCGGCGAGCGCCACGGTAGGTCGCAGCGCAGGGACGGGTCAAACCCAGCGTCTCTGCCCCGCGAGGCTGTGGACAACTCCTTGAAGCGTCTTCCGGCCGCTGTTAACGTTCGCCGCCCCGGGTCTTCACCCATCCGTGGCCGGTCGTTCATGAACCAGCGACGGAGCCCGGGCGCTGCTCGCCTCGGACTCCACAAATGTGGACAGCTGTGTGGATGCACCCGGTTCACGTCCGAAGCATCGCGGCGGGGCTCGTCGATCGCACCGACGTCCGAAGGTGGTTGCCCGTGCCGAACGACGCCGTGGACCTGCCCGCGATCTGGGGACGCGCCCTCGGGCGCCTCGCCGACGGCGCCCTGCCGCCCCAGCAGCGCGCGTGGCTGAACCTCACCCGCCCACTGGCCATCGTCCAGGACACCGCGCTGCTCGCCGCACCGAACGAGTTCGCGAAGGAGGTCCTGGACACCCGGTTGCGCCCGCTCCTGACCACGGCCCTCGCCGACGAGCTGGGGCGGACGGTGCGGGTGGCGGTCACCGTCGAACCGTGCCCGGACACCGCGTCCCTGCCCTCGCCGTGCCCGGAGCAGCCGAACGAATCTGGATCCGCGGCGGACGAGGCCGCGGACGAGACGATGAACGCCTCCGAAACCCTGCGTGACACCTGCGCCGAGGCGCCGCCCGCCCGCCGGTCGTGGCGGGGCGACTCCGGCACCGGGGACGCAACCGCCCGCCCGGCTCCGCCCGCCCGGCTGAACCCGAAGTACACGTTCGAAACCTTCGTCATCGGGTCGAGCAACCGCTTCGCGCACGCCGCGGCGGTCGCGGTCGCCGAGGCGCCGGCGAAGGCCTACAACCCGCTGTTCATCTACGGCGACTCGGGGCTGGGCAAGACCCATCTCCTCCACGCGATCGGGCACTACACGCAGAGCCTGTTCGCGGCCGCCCGCGTCCGCTACGTCAGCTCCGAAGAGTTCACCAACGACTTCATCAACTCGATCCGCGACGACAAGTCCTCCGCGTTCCAGCGCCGGTATCGGGAGACGGACGTCCTTCTCGTCGACGACATCCAGTTCCTCGCGAACAAGGAGCGGACGCAGGAGGAGTTCTTCCACACGTTCAACACGCTGCACAACGCGAACAAGCAGATCGTCATCTCCAGTGACCGCCCGCCCAAGCAGCTGTCCACGCTCGAGGACCGGCTGCGCAACCGGTTCGAGTGGGGACTGATCACGGACGTGCAGCCGCCGGACCTCGAGACCCGGATCGCGATCCTGCGGAAGAAGGCGGTCCAGGAGCACCTGGTGAGCCCACCCGAGGTCTTGGAGTACATCGCCAGCAAGATCGAGACGAACATCCGGGAGCTCGAGGGGGCACTGATCCGGGTCACCGCGTTCGCCAGCCTGAACAAGCAGGGGGTCGACCTCTCGCTGGCCGAGATCGTGCTCAAGGACCTGATCCCCGACACCACCGGCCCGCAGATCACGGCTGCGACCATCATGGCCGCGACCGCGTCGTACTTCGGCCTGTCCATGGAGGACCTGTGCGGCTCCTCGCGCAGCCGGGTGCTCGTCACCGCCCGACAGATCGCCATGTACCTGTGCCGGGAGCTCACCGACCTGTCGCTGCCCAAGATCGGCCAGCACTTCGGGGGGCGTGACCACACCACCGTCATGCACGCCGACCGGAAGATCCGCTCGCTGATGGCCGAGCGGCGGTCGATCTACAACCAGGTCACTGAGCTGACGAACCGCATCAAGTCGCAGGCCAGGACCGCCTGACAGCGGTGCACGCCGTGATGACAGTCCGGATGCGTCTGGTGACTTCCCCTCCGGATGATGCACAACGTGGGGATAACTATGTGGACGAGCTGCGGACGGGGCTGGGATGCCCGTCGCCCGGCCCATGTGCCCGTCGCGGTGTCCGCACCTCTCCGCGCCGGATCCGCCGACCGTCCACACCCGCGCGCGGCGGTCGACGGCGCCGCGACCTGCACGGACGCCTCGTGTCCCCAGCATCCACCGCTCTTACGACGACGATGGGAATCCTCCAAAGAGACATGACAATCGGGGTGCGGGGGAGGCCCGGTCTGGGAAGGTCGGCTGGGGCGGGATCGAGGAGAGGCGGTGCGCGGTGAAGGTCCGCGTCGACCGAGACGTGTTCGCCGACGCCGTCGCGTGGACCGCACGCAGCCTGCCGAGTCGGCCCACGCTGCCGATCCTCGCGGGGCTACTGCTCGACGTCGGCGCGGACGAGCTGACCTTGTCGGGGTTCGACTACGAGGTGTCCGCCCGCGCGACCGTCGCGGTGCGCGGGGACGAACCCGGCACCGTCCTCGTGTCCGGACGGCTCCTTTCGGAGATCACCCGGAGCCTGCCGGGCCAGCCGGTGGACATCGTCACCGATGGCGCCCGGGTGGTGGTCACGTGCGGCGCCGCCCGGTTCGCTCTGCCGACCCTGCCGGTCGAGGACTACCCGTCGCTGCCGGCCATGCCGCACGCCGCGGGCACGGTCGGCGGCGACGCGTTCGCCGCGGCGGTGACCTCGGTCGCGGTCGCGGCCGGCCGCGACGACACGCTGCCCTTTCTCACCGGCATGCGGATGGAGTTCGAGGACGAGCTGGTCACGCTCGCCGCGACCGACCGCTACCGGCTCGCCGTTCGCGAGCTGCGGTGGGACCCGACCGGCCCCGGGTCGTCCGCGGTGGCGCTCGTCCCCGCCCGGACCCTCGCCGAGACGGCGAAGGCGTTCGCCGCGGGCGGCGAGGTCACCATCGCGTTGTCCAGCGGGACCGCGGGTGAGGGCATGATGGGCTTCGAGGCACTCGGCCGACGGACCACCACCCGGCTGCTGGACAGCGAGTTCCCCAAGTACCGGTCACTGATCCCGAGCACGTTCGCCGCGACCGCCGAGATCCCGACCCCCGCGTTCGCCGAGGCGCTGCGGCGCGTCTCCCTCGTCGTCGCTCGGACGTCCCCCGTGCGGCTGTCGTTCGCCACCGACGAGGTGCTCCTCGAGGCCGGCGGAGGCGACGAGGCGCAGGCGTCGGAGGCGCTGCCGGCCGAGTTCACCGGTGACCCCTTCACCATCGCGTTCAACCCGGGGTAC